>NZ_JANSIN010000021.1:0-40939 GCF_047462115.1 Synechococcus sp. R50.1
GCCCAACAGCGGCAAGGGATCCTCACCCTTGCGGAGATAGCTATCGACTTACCTGCCGACTTTGACGAAATTGAAAAGGCGCTGCAAGAGCTGAGCCGGCGGAGCATGGCTTTCCCCGAAAACAACCCGGTCACTGGAGCGGTAGAATACCACGGCGACGGCGGGACAGAGTCCTCCGCTGCTGCAGCAGAAGGGGAATCGGCGCCCGGTCGTGTCAGCAGTGGGGAACTGTCTGCGATCCCGGCTGCCCCGCCAGGGTTTAAGTCGGGGTTTGTGGGGCTGATCGGGCGGCCCAATGTGGGCAAGTCCACCCTACTCAACGCCCTGGTGGGACAAAAGATTGCCATCACCTCTCCCGTGGCCCAGACCACCCGCAACCGCCTGCAGGGGATCCTCTCCCTACCCCAAGCCCAGATCATCTGGGTGGATACCCCTGGCATCCACAAACCCCACCACCGCCTGGGGGAAATCTTGGTACACAACGCCCAGGCAGCCATTGCCGCTGTGGACGTGATCCTCTTCGTGGTGGATGGATCGGTGCCGGCAGGACGCGGGGATGCTTTTATTGCCGAGCGGATCCCTGCTGCTTCCCCCTGCCTGATCGTCTGCAACAAAGCGGATCTGCTTCCTCGGGATGCTGCCGTGCGCCAAGCTCACCAAGAGAGCTACCAAGCCCTGCGCCCCGGCGCTCCTGTCGTTTGGGTGTCTGCCTTGGATCCCAGCAGTTTGACACCCCTGATCCAAGCCACCATCGACCTGCTGCCCACCGGCCCCTACTACTACCCGCCGGATCTGGTGACGGATCAGCCGGAGCGGTTCATCATGGCGGAGCTGATCCGAGAACAGGTGCTGCTGCAGACCCGCGAGGAAGTGCCCCATTCCGTGGCCGTGACCATCGACCAGGTAGAAGAAACCCCCAACGTCACCCGCATCTTGGCCACCCTCTATGTAGAGCGGGACTCGCAAAAGGGGATCCTCATTGGCAAAGGGGGGGAAAGGCTCAAGCGGATCGGCCAGGCAGCCCGCCTGCAGATTCAAAAGCTGATCCTGGGCAAGGTGTACCTGGAGCTGTTTGTCAAGGTGCGGCCCCACTGGCGGCGCTCTGAGCACCTTCTGCGCGACTTGGGCTATAGCGCTACGTCCCCCTAGCGGGAATAAGCCATTTGCGTCAGCAGGACGGAGTTCTTATGGCCCCCTCTCCCCTTGTGGGTAGGAGACTGGGGTATTTGCGCGAGCAGCACAGCGTGCTTGGGGGGAATGCTTCAAAAATGCCCTAGACCTGCTTAGAACAGATACTGACTGGGATCCCTGCGTTAGCTTGGATAGCAAAGCCTTTGGAGTCCCACAGCAGTTTTTCTTATCGCTGCTTTGCCCCATGACCGCTTTCTATCCCGCTACTGTTCAACCGGGCGCCCGCACCCTGCCTGGCCACTACTATGTTTCTTCCAGCCGCTTTGAGGCGGAGATTGAGCAGATTTTTTATCGGCAGTGGTTCTGCGTGGGGCGCAGTGCCGATCTGGCCCAACCCGGAGACTTTTTGCAGGTGCAGGTGCTCAGAGAAAGCCTGATCCTGGTACGGGATCCCAAGGGGCAAGCCCATGCCTTCTTCAACCACTGTCGCCATCGAGGAACCCGACTCTGCAGCGAGCTCCAAGGCCATTTTGCCGATGGGATCCCTTGCCCCTACCACGCCTGGCGCTATGGGCTGGATGGACAATTGTTGGCGGCTCCCCAGATGCACGAGGTGGAAGACTTTCGCCGTGAAGACTATCCCCTCCACTCCGCTGCCTTGGCAGAATGGGAAGGCTTTGTCTGGGTCAATCTCAGCCGCCATCCTCAGCCCTTCGATGAGGTTTTTGCCCCATTGCAAGGTCGTTTCCGAGAGTGGAACCTGTCCGCTCTGCGGCGAGGCCATCGTATTGAATACCACGTTCAAGCCAATTGGAAATTGCTGTTTGAAAACTACTCTGAGTGCTACCACTGCCCCCTCATTCACCCGGAATTGGCCCGTCTTTCGCCGGCTCGCAGCGGTCGCAACGACCTGATGGAAGGCCCCTTTTTGGGCGGCTACATGTTGCTCAATCCAGATGTTACCAGCCTAAACATGAGTGGCCAACGCAGCTTGCCCCTGATCTCCACCGTGCGCGGAGAAAACCAACGGCGGGCCTACTACTACACCCTTATGCCCAATCTATTCTTGAGCCTGCAGCCGGATTATGTCATGACCCACACTCTGTGGCCCCAGGGATCCGACCGGACGCGGGTCGTCTGCGATTGGCTGTTTGAGCCGGAGACCTTGGCGCTGGATGGTTTTGATCCCAGCGAGGTGGTGGAATTGTGGGATCGCACCAATCGACAGGATTGGCACCTGTGCGAGCTCACCCAGCAAGGGGTGGGATCCCGTGCCTATGAAGCAGGGCCTCTTTCCCATGCAGAAGGGTTGCTGCAAGCCTTTGGGCGGGAATACCGCCGGCAGATGCAGGAGTTGGAAGGACAAAGCTGCTGAAAAAGTGTTAGGGACAGAGGGTTTTTGTTGATTGGGTTGCCGTTGGCGTTGTTAGGACGAAGTTCTTTGTAAGGTGCTTTGGGCTGAGGTTAACCACAATGTTGCGACTGTACGGGATCCCAACCTCCGGAAATTGCTACAAAGTGGAATTGCTCCTCAAGCAATTGGGGATTCCCTATGAGACGGTTGAAGTCAACTCCAGGGCCGGAGAAAACCGCCGCCCCGAGTACCTGGCCAAAAACCCCCTGGGCCAGATCCCGGCTTTGGAACTGGAAGATGGAACGGTCTTGGCCGAGTCCGCCGCGATCTTGGTCTACCTGGCAGAAGACACCCCCCTCTACGGCCAAAACAAGTTGGAACGGGCTGAGATTTTGAAGTGGTTGCTTTTTGAACAAACCCGCATTGCCCGCTACATCGCCACCACTCGCTTCTGGGTGCGGGCCGGCCAAGCAGAGGCCCATGCTGACGTGATCGCCCAGAACTTGAAATCTGGAACAGAGGCGCTGGAGATCATGGAAGGCCATCTGCAGGGGAAAGCATTTTTTGTGGGCAACCGCTACACCATCGCCGATCTCGCCCTTTTCACATACACTCATGTGGCGGAGCAGGGCGGGTTTGACCTCAAGCCCTTTCCTCAGATCCGAGCCTGGTGTCAGCGGGTGAAAGCCACCGACCGCTTCTTCCCCCTACCCGGAGCATGAAACATTTTCTCCTAATTGCTGGCTCCCTCCATGCCCTGCAGCAACTGGCCCAGATACCAAATATCAACCTCGCTGGCCACTTCCCCCTCAGCCAAGAAGGGCGTGCCATCTTGGAAGTTGAGTGGCCCCTTGAAGAGCTGAATGCCGCCATTCCCCAAGCCAGCAATAAACTCCTCCAGCTTGGCCTTGTCTTCCGGCTTCAGGGCTTCTCCCATGATGAACCCCGCCGAAGACGTGTCCGGGTTGTTGATATCCGACCAGTCGATGGGCAGACGCAGGAATTGGCTCTCGAAGGTGCCCGCGCGAGCTGCCTCGATCAATTGCTTGTATCCTGGCCCCCAGTTGTAGTAGGAAACCCCCAGGCAAATTTCGGGCGCAAAGTTGCAACCGCTGGCCAGGCCGTAGTGGGTGTAGCGCACTCGCTTTCCGGCCTCAGCAGCCCGTTTGCCTTGCACCGCCGCCTCCGGTGTATCCAACCCTGACATCACCACATCAAAGCCGCCGTTGTAAAAGTCATCGGCAACCTTGCTCGGATCCAAAGTGACCCCTGGAATGTTAAACCAAAAGCCAATCCAGGTCACTCGGAATTGCAACTCCTCGGGACGATCCCGGTAAGTATCCCAGCAGTATTTGGCTCCCAAGTAGGCGGCAGCAGCGTAACGGCGGGTTTCGTCGTTGATCAGAGGCCCCAACAGGCCAATTTTGCCGGTTTCGGATCCCAGAGCCGCGGCACATCCGGCCACCATGCGCATCGCTTCCATCTGGGGCATGATGTTGGCCAAGTTGGGCAGATCGATGTAATTTTTCCCTTCCTTCCAGGCCATGTCCCCAGAAGCATGGATAACTGCGATCTCAGGATGCTTGCGGGCCGTTTCAATCGCATCGTCTTTGTGGTCATCGGAAGTAAAGATGATAACCTTCGCACCTCGGGCGATCATGTCATCCGCCACCTGGGAGGCGCGCACATTGGGCCGATCCGCCGGGTTCACCTTATCCAGGTAATCAAACTCGACACCGGGCAACTTGGCCTTGACGTATTCGCTGCCCTCCACATGCGCCTGGCTCCAGCCGCCATCCTGCATCGGCCCCACCAGCACCATGCCCACTTTGAAGGTCTCCTGCGCCGTTGTGGGGGTGGATCCCAGTAGAGCGGCGACTGCCAGGCCAATAGCCCAGCCTCTCGAGGGAGAAAAAGCGCGGGTAAGATTCCAGTTCACAGGCAGCTCCAACAGAACAGGGATCCAAAGCCAAAGAACTACATCCATCATCGGGATCCCGCCGCAGACTGTTGTATTCGCTGATACAAAAAGGTCTTTGGCAAACGACGTGCGAAGCTAGCAGGGGCTCAGGGAGCAATCCATTGCTCTATCCACTCTCGTCTGGGGAGCGGGAACCCCAGACAGCTCCACCGAAAAGCAGACATAGCCCTCCTCACTTTCGACGGTAATTTTGCCTTGCATCGAATCCACCAACTTCTTCACCAACGCCAATCCCAGCCCTGTACCACCTTGTTTCCAGGGATCCGCCTTGGGAACCCGGTAAAAGGCGGTAAACAAATGGGGCAGCTCTGGGAGAGGGATGTGCCCGGTGTTGCGCACCTGGATCCGCAGGGAGGAGAGGCCACTTTCAGATAGGGGGCTGGGGTTCAGGCTGGCTTGTACTTGAATTTGGCCGGGCCGATCTCCGTGCTTGCAGGCGTTGACGATCAGCTCCCGAAAGACACGCTCCAGGCTGACGGCATTCAACCGCAACAACGGCAGAGGAGAGAGAATCTGCAAGCTCAGATCCTGTTGGGCAGCCACTGCCCGTGCTCGCAGGGCTTGGATCCAGTTGGCTAGGCGCTCTTCCAGATCCAGGTCTTGCAGAACTTCGCAGTGGGTACGGGTTTGCAGCTCTTGCAGGGTTAGCAGATCTTCCACCAGATCAATTTCCCGTTGACATTCCTGGCGAATTAAACTCAAATACTGCTGTTGCTTCTCAGAAAGGGAAAACTGCCGCAAAGACATCTGCAACATGTCCACTCCGAGGCGGATGCTGGTGAGCGGGGTGCGCAGCTCATGGGAGATGGTGCTTAAAAAGTCGTCTTTGAGAAGATCCAGCCGTTCCAGCTCCTTCACCTGGTTTTGCAGCCGTTCGCTTAACTGGCGGACTTGCCCCTCGGCTGCTTCTCGTCCCTGGATCTCGCGGGCTAAGGCTCGGTTGGCCTCTGCCAAGGCAGCAGAACTGGGCAAGCGGAGCGTTCTCGGTAAAATCCGCAGCACCTGAGCAGCAGCATAGAGAGAAACTAAAGCCGCCATCCCTTTCAGCCAGTCAGGGATCCCATGGGCAGGTTGCCAAAGCGCCCACACCTCCATCAGGTGGATCAGGCCACAGGCAAGCGTGAACAGACCGAGCAGGGCGAAGAAACGCTTCAAGGGCACTTCCTCCTGCCGCCGCCAAACCGAGGAGAGAAGAGATAGGGCAATTGAGAAAAAGGTAAAGCCGATCAGGCTGTCGGCAATGGCTTCTGGCCACAACCAGTTTGTCTCCCACGGATAACCTTGTGAGAAGAATCCCTCACCCACCCAGCCACTCATGTGAAACGCGATAGTGTTGAGTATGTCTGCATACAGCCTAACCTTCACAGAGTGAAAAACTGGTGAAACCCACGTGTAAGTCCGTAGGTAAATCTGTCTAAAAAGCTGAAAAAAAGATTAAGCCATCTCTACCAAACAGATTTACGTGATTCCACGGGCCCTCTTGATCAGTCTGTAATACAGGAGAACTCACCGCTCCTTGAGTTCCCGCTGAATCTCCCGCTGGGTTTGCCGCTCTTTGATGGCTTGTCGCTTGTCGTGGAGCTTTTTGCCACGGGCTACGCCCAGATGGGCTTTGATCCAGCCGCGGTTGAGCACCAGCTTGAGGGGAACCACAGTCAAGCCCTTTTGTTCCACCAAGCCCCGTAGGCGGTCGATCTCACGCCGGTGCAGCAGCAGCTTACGGCGGCGGGTAGGGTCGTGGTTAAACACTTTGCCGGCGGTGTCATGGGGGGAGATGTGCAGATTGTGCAGCCAGGCTTCCCCATCCCGAAAGAGGGCAAAAGCGTCTTGCAGGTTCGCTTTGCCCGCTCGTATCGATTTCACCTCTGTGCCGGTCAGTTGGATCCCGGCCTCATAGGTCTCCAAGATGTCGTACTCGAAGCGGGCGCGACGGTTGTCAACCAGGGTTTTGACGTTGGGATCCACAGCCATAGGCTTTCAGAACAGAGCTTCGTCCTCCAAAGGGCCTAACGAGAGGCCAGGGATCCCTCCAATTTTCGCACCGCTCGTCCTACCAAGCGCTCGGACTTGCCGCGCCAGCGAAAGCGAATGGGGGTACCGGTAAAGTCCAGGTTTTGCCGGAAGTGCTTTTCCAAGAAACGGCGGTAGTTATCCTTAAACAAATCGGGATCGTTGACAAACAGAACAAAGGTGGGGGGCCGATCCGCCACCTGGGTGCCGTAGTAAATTCTGCCCTGCTTGCCCTGGCGGTTGGTGGGGGGCGATTGCCAGGCAAGAGCATCCTGGAGCACTTCGTTGACCACAGCGGTGGGAACCCGTTTGCGGTGGGCGGCCACCACGGTATTCACCTGCTCAAAGATTTTGTGGGTGCGTTGCCCGGTGAGGGCGCTGACAAACAGAAGCGGTGCCCATTCGATAAAGTAAAGCCTGTCGCGAATTTCGCGGGTAAAGTCGTTGATAGTATAGGTGTCTTTGTTTTCTACCGCATCCCACTTGTTGACCACGATGACACAGGCGCGGCCTTCTTCTTCAATGCGGCTGGCCAGCTTTTGATCCTGTTCGGTAACCCCCTCCAAAGCATCGATCACCAGCAGCACCGCATCCGAGCGCTGGATGGCCTTGAAGGCCCGGTTGATGCTGAAGAACTCGATTCCGTACTCCACGCGTTTTTTTTTGCGGATCCCGGCGGTATCGATGAGGCGATAGGGCTGCCCTTCCCAGGTGACCACGGTGTCGATGGCATCACGGGTGGTGCCGGAAATGGGGCTGACGATGGCCCGCTCGGATCCCACCAGGCGATTGAGCAGGCTGGATTTGCCCACGTTGGGCCGCCCCACAATCGAGACGGCGATGGGATCCGGCTCACCCACCGTTTCTTCGGTCACTTCGGGCAAGTGAGCCAGCACCGCCTCCAACAGCTCGGCTACCCCATTGCCATGAATGCCGGAACAGGGGATCGGATCCCCCAGCCCCAGCTCCCAAAAGGCTGCTGCCTGAGCCAGGCCCATCTGCCCCGACTCGCACTTGTTCACAGCCACCACCACCGGTAGGGGTTGTTTGCGCAGCCAATCGGCCACTTCTGCATCGGCGGGTGTCAGCCCCTCTCGGCCATCCACTACGAAGATCACGGCTTGGGCCTCGGCCATGGCTGCCATTGCTTGCTGGCGAATGTGGGGTAAAAATTCGCTGTCATCTCCAAAAACCAGGCCGCCGGTATCCACCACCCGCAAGCGGCGCCCGTTCCATTCCACCTCCTGGTACAGACGATCCCGGGTCACCCCAGGCTCATCATGCACAATGGCCGAACGCACCCCCGCCATGCGGTTGACGAGGGTAGATTTGCCCACGTTGGGGCGACCCACAATAGCCACAAGTGGTAGGGGCACTGTTCGGCTCGTCGATAACTTGAGATGGGATATCTATCCTAGCCGTTCCGGATCCCGGATGCCCAAAGCCGCCGATCTCGATCATTGCTTTGGATGCAGGTCTGGCGGTAAGTTAGGTACCTATCCTCCCATCAGGCACCGGCTGTGCCCCTTCCCCATTCTTGCCATGAACCGCGCTCTCGTTCCCGCCCAGCGGCTGAACAAGCTGCCCGCCTATGTCTTCGCCCGCTTGGATGAGCTGAAGGCCCGCGCCCGCCAGCAGGGGTTGGATTTGATCGATCTGGGCATGGGCAATCCCGATGGCCCCACCCCACAGCCGGTGGTGGAGGCAGCCCAGGCGGCCATTGCGGATCCCGCCCACCACGGCTACCCGCCCTTTGAGGGCACGGCCAGCTTCCGCCAGGCGATCACGGATTGGTACTGGCGCCGCTACGGGGTGGAGCTGGATCCCAATGGAGAGGCGCTGCCTTTGCTGGGATCCAAAGAGGGGCTGACCCACCTGGCTCTGGCCTATGTGGATCCCGGAGATCTGGTGTTGGTGCCCAGCCCTGCCTATCCAGCCCATTTTCGCGGCCCCATGATTGCCGGCGGGCAGATCTACCCGATGATGCTGCGCCCGCAGAAGGGGTGGTTGATCGATCTGCAAGAAATACCGCCGGAAGTGGCTCAGCAAGCGCGGGTGCTCTACTTTAACTACCCCAACAACCCAACGGCTGCGGTGGCGCCCCGCTCTTTTTTTGAGGAAGTGGTGGAGTTTGCCCGCCGCTACGATCTCATCCTGGTGCACGACCTGTGCTACGCCGAGCTGGCTTTTGACGGCTACCGGCCCACCAGCTTGCTGCAGATCCCAGGGGCCAAGGACTTGGCAGTGGAGTTCCACACCCTCTCCAAAACCTACAACATGGCCGGTTGGCGGGTGGGATTTGTGGTGGGCAATCGCCAGATCATCCAAAGCTTGCGCACCCTGAAAACCAATCTCGACTACGGCATTTTTGCCGCCATCCAAAAGGCCGCCGAAACTGCCCTGCGCCTGCCGGATAGCTATCTGGAGCAGGTGCAAGAACGCTACCGCTGCCGTCGCGACTATTTGATTGGCCGCTTGGCGGAACTGGGCTGGCGGATCCCACCGACTCAGGCGACGATGTACCTCTGGATCCCTACCCCTCGCACTGCTGATGGCACCCCCGAGGGATCAACAGAGTTTGCCCTACGGGTTTTAGAGTCCACCGGGGTGGTGGTGACTCCCGGCAGCGCCTTTGGAGAAGGGGGAGAAGGCTACGTGCGGATTAGCTTGATTGCCGATTGCGAGCGCATGGGGCAGGCCATCGATCGCTGGGCGGAAGCCGGGATCCGCTACTGCTGAGCCATAGGATGAAGGAGCCGCGAGGATCCCTTCTGGCAAGGATCTGAAGGATTTAGATCAATAGCCATTCTCGATCCTCCATCACCCCCGGCCTCTCTCCCAGGGGGAGCTAGGGATCAACGCGACAAACCCTTTGATTGGCTACTTGAAGTGACCGCATATGGTCGTTTCAGGTTAGGGTGAGACGCCTGCGCCACTGAGAAAAGCCCTATAGACCCGTTCCTTCAAAGTTTTAGGGTGGTTGCAGTGTCCTGGCTTGAATCGAAATGACCGTAATTCTCAGTCCTTGGGAAGTTGATACTGCTCCACAATCCGCCGGGCAAAGGGGGGCACGTGCTGCTCCAACTTCTGGGGATAGTGGCGGCGCACGTAGAGGTAGTTGCGGGTGAAGTGGGAATCGATGGAAAAACGGGCATATTCCAAACCGCGTGGCCCAAACCGCTCGATCACCGCCCCCATGATCTGGGCCAACCACATCGGTAGGGTCAGGGCTTGATCGTAGGCTGGGATCCCCTGTTGCACTGCCGCCCGCCGGGATCCCTGGGAGATCACCGGTTGGGTTTCCAGCTCTTCCCAAACCAAGTCCAGCAGCTCTTGCCCCCGCTGGTTGCGCACCAGCAGCCATTGCCAGCCCAAGGGGGATCCCATGTAGCCCACCACCAGATCCGCCAGAGCATTCACATAATCAAAACAACTGAGGCAAGAGGGGGCAAACACATCCTTTAATTCCTTGGTTTTAAGACCGAAGAAAGGCACCTTTTCGATTGAGCCATCTTCGTGCCTGAAGTGAACACGAAAATCCTGCATAAACTCGTAATGCACCACCGTCTGTGGGGAGCGGCTGGTGGTTTCTAGAAACTTTTGCAGCCCGGCACGGCTGACATTGTCCACACAGGGCGTGCCCAACACGTACAGCTTCTCCAGGCCCAGTTTTTTTTCCACAGCCCGCAAAGCCTGAATTTGGCAGCCCACCCCGATCACCAATAGGCGCTTGAGGCCGCTTTGCTCCACCTGCTCCAACACAGACAAGTTGGGAGAAAGAGTTGGCTTGTTAACTCGCGCCGCCCAGACCGCTTCGGGGGTACGGGCCAGGATGGGCCGTGGCTGAAAGCGATCCCGCTCATCCGCCTGCACGCACACCACCCCTTCCACCAAGCCAGTGGTGAGGGCCTTCATGCCAATGCTGCTGACAATGCCCGTCCACTGGGCCCCCGGGATCGGATCCCGCTTGCGGGCTGTGTACATCGCCTCGTAGACACCGAAGTAATCGGTATCAGTGACGGCAAGGGATCCTGAGCGCAGCGATTCCCGGGATCGCCCGTGGGTCTGTTCTTCCAACTGGGTCAGTTGCTGGTTCAAGAACGCACAGGCTTCTCTGACCTGGGCCACGTAGCGGGTATCGCAAAGGCCACACTGGCTGCACAGCTCTTTGGCCGGATAGTGGCCGGAACGGATGGGCCGGGCTGGACGTGGTGAACGGGATCCCATGATTTCTAGTGTTTGCGTAAGCGGAATGGAGTCCAATGGATCTTTTGAGCTTTGCTATTTAAGCTTTCTTTGAGATCTAAAGACACAGGCACCTCAGGCGTTCGCAGCAACGGCAACCAAGGTGCTCTCTTCAGTTTGCGGCCAAAACGGCAGATAGCGGCAAAGAACTTCGAGGGATCCCTGGCCAAGGAGGGCAAAATCCCAGAGCCTCTATGAATCGCTGTAGCGTTCTTCTGCCCAGGGTTCACCGCGCATGTGGTAGCCGTTGCGCTCCCAAAAGCCCGGCTGATCTTGGGGGAGAAACTCCAGGCCGCCGATCCACTTGGCACTTTTCCAGGCGTACAGGTGAGGGATCAAAGTGCGCACCGGCCCACCGTGATCTACCGGGAGCGGCTGGCCTTCCAGGGTGTGAACCAGGTAGTTTTCGGGGCGGATGAACTCCTCCAGAGTCAGGTTGGTGGTGTAGCCACCATAACAGTGTTGCATCACCGCCTTGGCCTCAGGAGCGATGGATACTGCCTGCAACACGTCCGGGATCCGCACCCCTGTCCAAGTCACATCCAACTTTGACCAGCGGGTAACACAATGAAAATCGGCGGTGAACGTATGTTGGGGCAAGGCCAGCAGATCCTCCCAGGTGAGCACTACTTCTTTTTCCACGGATCCCCAAATGCGCAGCCGCCATTCTTCTGGCCGGATCACCGGCGTATCGCCGTAGGTGAGCACCGGAAAGCCCCGCGCCAAATGCTGCCCAGGGGGTAGCCGACCCGACAAGGGATCCTCTCCTGCCAATTTTTGAAAAAACTTACCCACCATGGTTATTCTGCTCTGCAAGCGCTGCTACCACCCTATCTCCAATCGGGCTGAGGAGAGAGAGTTCCTGAGCCGCTAAGCAAGAGGACTCCGAAAAAGGAGAGGAATCATAGCGGTTTTTTGCCCAGACCACTTTCTATCGCCCAGCGGGCCAGTTCTGTGCGGTTGTGCAGGCCGGTTTTGCCCAGCATGTTGCTGACGTGGCTTTCAACAGTGCGCTGGCTCACCCCAAGAACTTCGGCAATCTCGCGGTTGGACATGCCCCTGGCCACGTACTGGATCACCTTAGTTTCTGTTGGCGTAAGTTCAATTTCCCGATCCAGTTTTATGACGGGTTGAACGCCCGCGCCCTGCATTTGTAACAGGCGCTCAGTATGTTTAAGAGAAGATTCCACCTGCGCCACCAATTCTTCCGGCTCAAAGGGCTTGACCATGTAAACATCTGCCCCTGTGGTCAGGCCGCGCACCCGGTCTGCCGTTTGCCCACGCGCCGACAGAAAAATCACGGGGATCCAGTCCGTAGCACTGTTGGAGCGAATGGTTTCCACAAAGGTGTAGCCATCCATCTCCGGCATCATCACATCGCAGATGATCAGGTCTGGTGTGAAATGGCGCATCGCTTCCAACCCCTCCAGACCGTTGCTCGCCGCCACCACCTCATAACCGCGAAACTCTAGGTAGTCCTTGGCCAGAAGGATCAAGTTCGGATCGTCGTCGATGAGCAACAGTCGCTTCGGGTTGTCCACAGCTCACCTTTTGAGTGCTAAAAAGTTGAGTGCTAAGAAGCTCTAGGGAAAAAACACAACCCCTTCTGCTTTGAGGATCTTCACCGCAGGAAAACAATCCGTAAGTGCCCGATTCTTGTTCGCTAGATCAGGCAGCAGTCCGTGATAACTGTGCCTTACCCCTAGAGCCTATGATATCACACATGGAAGTGGAAATACATACTTGGGAAACGTTGGCAACAGTATCTCTACGCAATTTAGGGACTCCAGTTGGTAACCTCATCCCAGGAACTTGGCAGAGCTGGCCTCTGCTCTGAAATCGCAGTGCCCAACACATAACCGCAATCTACCCAAAAATTTGTATCTCGTGTGTCTATATATCACATACCTATATGCTTAAGTACCGATATATCTAACATCTGCTACCTGTTCATAGTGTCCGTATGTCTTCTGGCCGGGGTTTCCACGTAGGCAGGCGGGCAGAGCTGATGGAGAATGGAAGAAAGCCTGCGCTTTAACGACAGCCGACATGGGGAGAACGGGTGGAAAAGGGCACACTGGTGGAGTTTCGTTACAATAACGACCGTGTGTTGGCAGTGGTTCAGGGCACCGAGGGCAAGAAGAACCTACTGCTGGGGGTGCCTTCCGGGCAGGTTCACAGTGTTCACCCTCGCCAGATTACCTTCGCTTTGAACGGGGGATCCAGCTTCACGGCTTCCGACATCCCCGGCTTTTGGCAGGCGGTGCAGGCAAAGTTGGATCCCGAAAGTTTGGCGTTGGCCTGGGAACTGGTGCAGGAGGAGCGTCAGCCCCTGAGCTTGGCGGAGATGGCTCGGCTGTTGTTTTCTGATGATTCTCCGGTCTCTACCTATGCCGCCTACCGCCTCTTGAGCGAGGATCGCACCTACTTCAAGCAAAAGGGGGAAAGCTACGAACCCCGCACTCCGGCTCAGGTGAAGGAGATCCTCCATCAAATGGCCGTTGCCCAACAACGGCAGCAGGAACAACTAGAGTTTGAGGCCCACCTGCGGGAGGCTCTGGCTCATCCCGGTCAAGGGTATCCCTGGACTCCTGCCGAGCGGGCCCGCCTGGAGGTGCTGGAACGCCTGGCCTTACAGGGAGCGGCGGCAGCCATTCGCAGCCACGAGGATCTCTCTTCCAATCTCAACCCGTCGGATCGGGAACGGGCCTCGCAACTGCTGGAGCTGATGGGGTTTCCTGACACTCCGCAGGGGGCCTTTGAGGCTTTGGTGGCTCTGGGGCTGTGGAGCCGCCACGAGAACCTGGCCCTGCGCCTCACCGGGATCCCAACCCAGTTCCCGAAGGCGGTGGAGCGATACACCCAAGCCCTGTTCAGCCAGCCTCCCTCCTTTTGGGATCCCCATCTGCGGCGGGATCTCACCCACCTCCACACCTACACCATCGATGATGCCAGCACCCGCGACATTGACGATGCCCTCAGCGTCGAGTTCTGGTCGGATGACGCGGTGAAGCTCTGGATCCACATCGCTGATCCCAGTTGTTGGGTGCAGTGGGGGGATCCCCTCGATTTGGAAGCCCGCAAGCGTGGCACCAGTGTCTATTTGCCGGAGCGGGTGATCCCGATGTTCCCACCGGAGTTGTCCACTGGCCCGATGAGCTTGGTGCAGGGAGAGGTGCGGCCTGCCCTTAGCTTTGGCATTCTACTGGGATCCGACGGCCAGATCCGGGATTCCAAGATTTGCCTCAGCCAGATCAAAGTGACCTACCGCCTCACCTACGAAGATGCCGATGAAATGTTGGAGTTGGGGGCAGAGGCTCAACTGACAGCCATTGCCCGGGCAGCCCAGTGGCGTTATGCCTGGCGCATGGCTCAAGGGGCAATCCAAATTGGCTTGCCCGAGCAAGATATCAAGGTCATCGACGAGATCCCCCACCTCCGGGTAATCGAGGATACTCCTGCGCGGCAGATGGTGGCGGAAATGATGGTGCTCACCGGCGAGGTGGCGGCTCGCTTCGCCAGCCAAAATGGGATCCCGGTGCCCTATCGTCTGCAGCCGGCTCCCGACTTACCCCCACCCGAAGTGCTGGATAGGTACCCTCAGGGGCCAGTTCGGTCTTTTGCCATCATGCGCTGTCTATCGCGGGCGGAAGTAGCCACCCAGCCGGGGCGACATACAGGGCTGGGGCTTGAGGCCTACTGTCAGGTTACCTCCCCGATTCGGCGCTACCTGGATTTGGTGGCCCATTACCAGATCAAGGCCTTTTTGCGCGGGGATCCCTTGCCCTTGACGGAGGCGGATGTGCAGCAGTTGCTGCTGGGGATTGAGCCGGGCACCGTAGAGGCCAACCAGGTGGAGCGGAAATCCAAGCGCTACTGGAGCATCGAATACCTGCGCCTGCGACCGGGGCAAATTTGGCGGGCTCTGGTCTTGGGCTACCTGCGCGAGCAGGAAAACTTGGTGTTGGCCATGCTGGATGAGATTGCCTTTCGGGTGCCGGTGCGCCTAGAACGCCAGATTCCTCTGGGGGCTTGGATCGAGTTGGAAGTTGTGCAGGCGGATCCCCGTGCGGACGTAATTGAGCTGCGCGAGGTGGGACGAGAGGCGGCCATGTGCGGATAGATGCACCTTAACCTGCTGCTCACCCAATCTGCGCGGATAGCTGATACAACAGAGGGGGGAAGTCTCAAAAGTCTGGATCGTGAATTTTCTTTAGGAGGGATCCCATGACTGCACGACCTTCCGGCCCACCTCCAATCGTTTACATTCTTTTGTTCGCGATACTGGGAGGCGGCGGCTGGTATGCCTATCGTTCCGGCCTGTTGGACTCATTCCTGAATAGAGAGAACACGCCTCCTATCCCCAGCCAGATTCCAGCTGCCCGGCCCCAAGCCCCAACAGCGCCCAACCCCCCTCAGGCCCAGGTACCCAACCCGCCTGCCAACGCCGTTAATCTGGATACTTCTCTGCCCAACCCAGCAGTGCTCCAGATGGATGGCAGCGTCACGATGATCCGGATCGTCTTGGCCCTGAAGGGAGGCTACACCCAGCGCAACCCCGGCATTCCCCTCACCTATGGGATCCCGGATGGCAAGCCCAATGGATCCAATGCCGGCCTGAAGGCCCTGATGGAAGGTCGCATCCAGATGGCCGCTAGCTCCCGCCCCCTCAATGCCAGCGAAGTGCAGGCGGGTCTACAGGCGATCCCGGTGGCCAAAGATGCCCTGGCGGTGGCGGTGGGGGTGAACAACCCCTACAAAGGAGGACTGACGCTGCAGCAATTGGCCGATATCTTCCAGGGTCGGATCACCAATTGGAGCCAGGTGGGCGGCCCGGATCGGCGGATTCGGGTCCTCAATCGCGCCCCCCAGAGCGGCACCTACAGCGTTTTCCAAGAACTCGTGTTGTTGGGGCTGCCCTTCGCTCCCGATAACCCTCCCTACTTCACCACCGCCACAGAAGATGTCACCACCCCGCTGCTGCGGGCTTTGGGAGAAGATGGCATCACCTACAGCACTGTCGATCAGGTGCAAAACCAGCAAACGGTGCGGATTGTGCCCATCGACGGCCAGATGCCCACCCGTGAGGCCATCCAGAGGGGCAGCTACCCCTTGGCGCGGAATGTGTTTTTGGTGGCACCTCAAAGAACCAGCCCTGTGGTGGCCGATTTCATCAACTACGCGCTCTCGGATCAAGGCCAGCAAATCATTGGCCGCACTGAGTTCATCCCCCTCCGATAGCAACCCAAAAATAGCATCTGAGATAGCCGCCGACAGCAAGCGCAGCGATATCTCTGGGCTTTTCCAGAAGACGCCTTCCACCTGCTCCTATTCAAGGCACTTAGTCGTTTCAGGTTAGAGTGAGGCGCCTGAGCTATTGAGAAAAGCCTTTGGCCGCGTGCGTTCAACGTTTTAGGGGTGGGTGCAGCGTCCTAGTTTGAATCCAAATGACCCTAGATGTTAGAGAGGGGGCCCTAATTTTCACCAAAGTTCAATTTTTCAGTTCTCTCGGCGCACAGCGCTCTCATGCCACTTGCCCAACACCCGGTCGGATAGAGCACTCAAGGAAATAAAGATCAGGATCCCCAAGCCGGTGACCAAGATCAAGGCCGCAAACATGCGGGGCACCTGCAGGTTGAAGCTGGAGATCAAGATCTGGTAGGCGATCCCGGCCCGCTGCCCGCCAGTACCAGCGACAAACTCCGCCACCACCGCCCCAATCAAAGAAAGGCCACCGCTGATGCGCAGGCCCCCCATGAAATAGGGCATGGCACTGGGTAGCCGCAAGTAGATCAACGTTTGCCAGCGGTTGGCTTTGTACAGTTGGAACAGGTTGAGCAGGTTGTGATCGACGCTGTTCAGCCCCAGAGTGGTGTTGGAAAGAATCGGGAAAAACGCCACAATCCAGGCGCACACCACCATCGCGGCAAAGGTGTTGTTGCGCAGCCAAATGATGATCAGCGGGGCGATGGAGACAATGGGCATCGTCTGTAAAATCACCGCATAGGGGAAAAAGCTGCGCTCAATCCACTTGCTCTGGGTGAACACAATCGAGACCAAAAGCCCCGACACTGTGGCAGCCAAAAAGGCCACCACCGTAATTTGCACAGTGATCAACAGGGAAGGAAAAAGCGTTCCCCAGTCGCGGATGAGGGTTTGCACCACCAAAATCGGCCCCGGCAAGAGGTAGTGGGGCACTCCCGTTACCCGCACCGCCACTTCCCAGCCCACCAAGAAGAGGATCCCGACGATAAGGGGGGCAATCACTTCCAGGTTGAACCAACGGCCCAGATTCAACCCCTTCGCGGGCACCCCTGAGCCGGCACTCGGTATGTCTGCCTCATCCGTGGGTTGGGATCCGAGTTTTTCTCCAACTGCGCCGGTCAGCTTGGGCAGAGACCAATCTGGCCAATGGAGAGGCCAGCTCTCCCCCAAGCCAACAAGGGATCCCAGCCAACGGCGCCATGGCTCGAGAAGGTGGACAAACGGGTCGAACATATCGTGAAGTTGAGATACGCAATAGAGAGTCAAGGGAGCACTGTCAAGCAAGGGATCCCATCAGCGCAAACGTCCGGCAGAGAGGGGGCGCAAATAGGGGGGATCCTGAGCTGAGCCGTGCATGGCCTCGTGCAGACGGGCCGACACTTCACGGCAGTAGTTGTTGTAAAGGGAAGAGGTGCGAAAGTCTTCCGAGCGGGGATAGGGCGCATCGATGGGAATATCGGCTATCACCCGCCCTGGGCGAGCCGCCATCACCACCACGCGGTTGGACAGGTAGACAGCCTCGTAAATGTTGTGGGTAACGAAGAGCACCGTCCAGCGCTTTTCTTGCCACAGCTCCAACAGATCGCTGTTCAACTTGCTGCGGGTGATTTCATCCAAAGCGCCGAAGGGCTCGTCCATCAGCAACACTTGGGGCTTGGTTACCAGGGCGCGAGCAATGGAAACCCGCATGCGCATGCCGCCCGATAGCTCGCGGGGAAAACTGCGCTCAAACCCCTGCAGGCCCACCCGTTGTAGAGCTTCCAAGACATCTCGATCGGCTTTTGGCTTGGGCTCACCTGCCAACTTCAAGGGCAGACGCACATTGTCCATCACCGTTGCCCAAGGCATGAGAGCCGGCTCCTGAAACACAAAGGCCAACTTGGGCTCCCCCTGGGGGGCGTTCTTCTCAAAACTTTGCCCCCATTCGATAGAGCCTGTGGTCAGATGCCCCAGACCCGCCACCAACCGCAGCACCGTGCTTTTCCCACAGCCGGATGGCCCCACCAAGCTGACAAACTGCCCTTCTTGGATGGTCATATTCATGTCCTGCAAAGCCACCGTGCCATTGGAATAGACCTTGCTGACATGGTTGAGGGTAATGACAGGGGTGGGCATGGCTGGCAGTTCCCAGAGCAGAGGATAGAAGAGTATCCTTCCCAATCTAAAAAGGGGAAAAGATGGGTGATAGAAAGCGCACACTTTCAAAATAACCCTCTCTGCCGCCTCTGCTTGGTAGGCGTAACTACAACTCTTTCCCTCAGAACCGGTTTCCAGAGAGTTTCTCACGGAAAGCTTGCGATGACCCAAATCGGAGCAGCAAGTCGGTATGATGTTGCCGACCACCCTCTGGCCAAGGAACACATGGGATCCCCATTTAAACCGGTTGCAGGTGCTGTTACAGCCCCGCGAGGATTTCGAGCCGCTGGAGTGGCCGCTGGCCTCAAGCCCTCAGGAGCTGCGGATTTGGCTTTGATCGTTTCCGAGTGCGATGCGGTTGGGGCAGGCGTTTTTACCACCAATCAGGTCAAAGCAGCCTGTGTTACCTACAACCAAGGGATCCTCGCCCAACAGCAGCCGGTGCGGGCCATCCTCTGCAATGCTGGGCAAGCCAACGCCTGTACCGGAGAAGAAGGAGAGCGCAACAACGCCCAACTGGCCCTCTGGGTGGGAGAACGGTTGGGGATCCCGGCCCATCAGGTGCTCACGGCCTCCACAGGGGTCATCGGGCGACAACTGGAAATGCCGAAAATCCAAGCAGCCCTGCCTGGCCTTATCGACAGCCTCTCTCCAGAGGGGGGGGAGAGTGCCGCCCGCGCCATCATCACCACCGACTTGGTGACCAAAAGCGTTGCCCTGCAAGCTGAGATCGACGGGTACACCGTCAGGGTCGGGGGCATTGCCAAGGGATCCGGCATGATCCACCCCAACTTGGCCACGATGCTGGCTTTTTTAACCTGCGACGCGGCTGTGGATCCCCGCCTGTGGCAGCAGATCCTCAAGCAAGCTGCTGACCTCAGCTTTAACCAAATCACGGTGGATGGGGATACCAGCACCAACGACATGCTCTTGGCCCTGGCCAACGGCCAAAGTGGGATCCCAACCCTGCAAGCCGGCACAGAAGCTGCCCAGACTTTAGCGGAGATGGTCAACCAAGTTTGCATTCATCTGGCTAAGGCCATTGCCCGCGATGGGGAAGGAGCTACCAAGCTGCTGGAAATTCGGGTGTGTGGGGCTGTGGATGATGGGGCAGCCCGGCATATGGCCCGTGTGATCGCCAGCTCTCCCTTGGTGAAGGCGGCAGCTTTTGGCAACGATCCCAACTGGGGACGGGTGGCAGCCGCCGCCGGCCGAGCCGGGATCCCCTTCGACAGCCGCCGGTTGGATATCCGTCTGGGGGATTTTCTGCTCATGCAGGCGGGAATGCCCCTGGCTTTCGATCGCAAGGCAGCCTCTGAGTACTTGAAAGGGGATCCGGTGACCTTTACCGTGGATCTCCATCAGGGATCCGGCCAGGGCGTGGCCTGGGGCTGCGATCTCAGCTACGATTACGTGCGCATCAACGCCGAATACACCACCTAATGGGGGATCCCAACCATGACCACCGAATCGAACGCAAATAACGGCTTTTCTACCGAAGCCCAAGCGGCTTTGGCCAAAGAAGCGAGGCTTTCCCTATCCGGCTGGCAGCAAGAGGTGAGTCGAGGCTTAGAGTTTGGCCTCGAGGCAGCAGCCAGCATCGGCGATCGCTCCATCCCCACCTTTTCCCGTGGCGAATTGCCCCATTATGCCGGCATCAACACCTTCCTCAAGGCTCCCTACCTGGAGGATGTGCGCAAAGTTGGGGAGTACGATGTGGCAGTGGTGGGTGTACCCCACGATTCCGGCACCACCTATCGGCCCGGCACTCGCTTTGGCCCACAGGGGATCCGGCGCATTTCCGCTCTGTACACCCCCTACAACTTTGAGTTTGGCGTCGATCTGCGAGAGCAGATCACCCTCTGCGATGTCGGCGATATTTTTACGATCCCGGCCAACAACGAAAAATCCTTCGACCAAATCTCCAAAGGGGTAGCTCACATTTTCGGGTCTGGCGCCTTTCCCGTCATCCTGGGCGGGGATCATTCGATTGGCTTTCCCACGGTGCGGGGGATCTGTCGCCACTTGGGGGACAAGAAGATGGGCATCATCCACTTCGACCGCCATGTGGACACCCAAGAAACCGACTTGGATGAGCGCATGCACACCTGTCCTTGGTTTCATGCCACCAACATCCGCAACGCACCGGCCCATAACCTGGTGCAACTGGGCATTGGCGGCTGGCAAGTGCCACGGCAAGGGGTGAAAGTGTGCCGGGAGCGGGCCACCCATATCCTCACCGTTACCGACATCACCGAAATGGGCTTGGATGCAGCCGCCGATTTCGCCCTCGAAAAAGCTCTAGACGGCACCGATTGTGTGTACATCAGCTTCGATATCGACTGCATCGATGCCGGCTTTGTGCCGGGTACAGGCTGGCCGGAGCCCGGTGGGCTGCTGCCGCGGGAAGCGCTCTACTTGCTCAAGCGCATTGTGCGGGAAGCGCCGATCTGCGGCCTAGAGGTGGTGGAAGTCTCTCCCCCCTACGACATCAGCGATATCACAGCCCTGATGGCCACCCGAGTCATTTGCGATACGCTGGCGCATTTGGTGGTATCTGGGCAACTGCCGCGCCGAGAAAAGCCCGCCTACATCCACCCGGAGGCGACGCCAGAAATGGTCGGCGACTGGAGGTGAGAGATGCACGAGACCGACATGACCCGCGCCTTGATCCAAACACTACGCGACTGGTGGCAAAGTCAGCCAGGACAGCCTCAGATTGCTCGGGTGCACCTGGTGGTGGGACAGTTTACCTGTGTAGAGCCGGCCAGCCTAACTTTTGCCTATGCCGCACAAACCCAGGGTACTTTCCTACAGGGATCCCAGTTGGTCATCCGGGAAACGCCGCTCATTGCCTATTGCCAGCCCTGTAGCCAAGAGTACAAGCCAGAGATAGGCCGGCGCTATGCTTGCCCCAACTGCGGATCCCCGATGGAGGAGATTCGCTCGGGCCGAGAGCTGAAGATCGACTACATCGAATGTCTGACTGACTCCGCCCCACCGGCGCGACCAGAGGTCGCCTAAGCCGATCCAAAGCTAAGCCCCAGAAGGACAGCCGCTCCCAAGCTGAGGATGAACATCAAGCTGGCAGGCATCAACTTTCGGGTTTTGCGGTAGCGCAGGGCAAATAGGATAGACCCCAGCACCGCCGTCCCCAAGCCCAGCCCCCAGTGGGGATCCACCCCCAGCAGCCCATAGCTGACTCCGCTGAGTGCGGCCCCAACCAGCCGCAGAGAGCAAAGAGCAGAGAGGAAAGAGGAGAGATTTCTTCCTCTCACTCCTCTCTTCTCACTTCTCACTCCTCGCTCCTCGGTACTCAATTCGAGACCTAGTACGTGCCCTCAAGAAGGACAAGGTAAGAATTAGAGACGCATAGACCGTTACCGGGAAAACCGTTTCTTTCCTGTCGCTCTCAATAAGATAAAAAGTCTGACTCCAATCCAATTGACCCCAGTCCAAGAAAGAGCGAGGATGCCAACCATGAGTACGACTGCAACTGCCACCACCGTTGTCCGGGTGCCGATTGTGGATGCCACCCCGGAAAATGTGCAACCCTTCGGCCAACTTTTGGGGGACGATGTGACCAATCCTGGCCTGGGGATCCCCTTTTATCAGGAGCGTGTCCTGGAAGGACAAAACATCGACTTTCAGTACACCGGTAGAGCTGTTATCCGTACCGCCAAGATCCTGCCCGGCTATCCACCTGTGCTCTGGCTAGAGCGCCACATGCGTATGACCCAGTTGTTCGTCGGTCTGGGGCAAGAGCCGTTCATCATGGTGATGGCTCCTCCCAACCATCCCCAAGAAGCTCCCGATCTCGACAAAGTACAAGCCCTGCGATTCCCTGCCGGGCATGGGCTGCTGCTGCACCTCGGCACGTGGCACGATTTCCCCATTGCCTGCGAGCGCCCCGTTGTGGTGCTAACCGCCAACTCCGAAGAAGTGGTGGAAGCCCTGGCCAGCATGGAAGATGCCCACGAAATGAATCAGGGAGATGTATTCAAAATTTCCCTCCCCCAACGGCTAAAAGCGGAGATCCACCTAGAGCTGGTCTGAATGCAAGTCCGGATCCCTGAATCTCTACAGGATGCCAAAGCCTCAGTTCTACAAAGTGGCGCTCTATCAGCCTTTGGCTGGATAGCGAACTCTTCGCCTTAACTGGGCCTTAACTAGGGCCAGACTCTTGTACCGAAACCTCCCTTTGGACCCTTCTTCCCCTGCAAGGGTCTAAGTATTCGAGAACACCTATTCTTACACACAAAAGCTTCGAGACAAGTTCAGAGAGAAATGCCTCTAGGCAAGAAAGGCTACCTGAGATTCTGCCGACAGGCGTCTTTAGGAGGGCCGTATTCAGCGGGAAGATTCACAAACGTCGGCAGCGTTGGCATCTGGAGGGAGTTGCTCTATATTAAATCAGCTAGCATATTCGATATTTGCCAGAATTTAAGTTATTGTGAGAGCTGACATGCCATCCAATTGGTCAGACATCCATCCTCTCAATCCTGGGCAAGGGTTGGGTTCAGCCCAGTCTGCGCCTTCCCATTGGAATGAGCGCCACAGGGGAGAAGGCTCTCATGCCGAGTATGAGAGGAACGGATCTCAGACCAGAGCGGCGGATCGTCCAGAGGAGATCATGCCGAGCAATGCCGCAAAGATTAAGGTTGTAGGCGTGGGGGGTGGGGGTGGCAACGCGGTCAGTCGGATGGCGGCCAGTAACCTCGTGGGCGTCGAGTTTTGGAGCGTCAATACCGATGCGCAGGCCCTTGCCCAGTCCTCGGCAGTGAACCGCTTGCAAATTGGGCAGAAGCTGACTCGAGGCTTGGGTGCAGGTGGTAACCCGGCTATTGGCCAGAAAGCGGCAGAAGAATCCAGCGAAGAAATAGCAGCAGCCATCAAAGGGGCAGATCTGGTCTTCATTGCCGCCGGCATGGGGGGAGGCACGGGCACGGGTGGAGCACCCGTCATCGCCCAAATTGCCAAAGCCAGTGGTGCCCTGACGGTGGGAGTGGTGACACGGCCTTTTTCCTTTGAGGGCAAACGCCGCAGCAAGCAGGCCGAGGAAGGGATCCAAGCGCTGCGGGAGGCAGTTGATACCCTGATTGTAATTCCCAATGACAAGTTGCTTTCGGTGATCTCCGAGCAAACCCCTGTCCAAGAGGCTTTTCGCGTTGCTGATGATGTGCTGCGGCAGGGGGTGCAGGGCATCTCGGATATCATTCTCATCCCCGGCATGATCAACGTGGATTTTGCCGATGTGCGCAGCGTGATGGCCGATGCCGGCTCTGCCTTGATGGGAATTGGCATGGGATCCGGCAAGTCCCGCGCCCGCGAGGCTGCCATTACCGCTGTATCTTCGCCGCTTTTGGAAACCTCCATCGAAGGGGCCAAAGGTGTCCTCTTCAACATTACCGGTGGGCCGGATTTGTCCTTGCATGAAGTCACGGTGGCTGCCGAGATCATCGCCGAGGCAGTGGATCCCGAGGCCAACATCATCTTCGGCACCGTCCAAGACGAGCGCATGCAGGGGGAAGTGCGCATCACGGTCATCGCCACCGGTTTCCAAGAGAAAGCCCATCCAGCCGCCATCCCTGCTGCAACCAAAGTTTCTGCCTCCAACAAGTCAGGGGTTCGTAAGCCCACCCCCACGAGCCCTGAGCTGCCGCCTCGACAGCCCCCGGAGCCTGAGCCTCCGATGTCGGGTGGCTTGGATATTCCCGACTTTTTGCGCCGCCGGCGGCCCCCTTCGTAGAGTAGAGTGAAGGAATGCCGGTATCTTGGTGCCGGTTGTCAAGGGTGGGGAGTGCTTCGGGGTTAAGCCATGAACATTGTTGTCTTGGCGGGGGGGCGTTCGGCAGAACGTCAAGTTTCTTGGGTAACGGGTAAAGCCTGCAAGCGAGCTTTGGAGGATTTGGGCCACCGGGTGAAGGTGATCGACCCAGAGGAGGATCTGCCGCTGCGCCTTTGGCAGGAACGGCAAGCCGGCTGCGATTTCGTTTGGATTGCCCTGCATGGCCCCGGCGGCGAGGATGGGGTGGTACAGGGGATGCTGGACTGGCTGGGCCTGCCTTACCAAGGATCCGGGCCGCTGGCCAGTGCCCTGGCCATGGATAAGCTGGTCTCCAAGCAGATCTTTCGCGCCGCGGGGATCCCTACCCCCGATTGGCGGGTTTGGGACGACCAAAGCCCCCTCACTTGGGCTGACTGTGCGGCAGAGTTGGGATCCCCACTGGTGATTAAGCCCAGCAACAACGGCTCGACGGTGGGCATCAGCATTGTCCGGGATGAGAGGTCATTTGCTCAGGGGCTGGAGTTGGCCCGCTCAGTCTCGTCGCGGATTTTTCTGGAGCGCTATGTTCCCGGAAAGGAGATCACCCTCTCGATCTTGTCCGGCCAAGTTCTTCCGGCCATTGAGATCATCCCTGCCCAAGGCGACTTCTACGACTACGAAGCCAAGTACGCACCCGGTGGCTCGCGGCATTTGATCCCCTGTTCCCTCAGCCCGGCAGGGTTGGCCCGCTGTGAGGCTGCAGGTCTGAAGGCCTACCAGGCGTTGGGGTGCGAAGGCTTGGCGCGGGTGGATCTGCGGGTGGATCCCGAGGAAAATCCTTGGGTGTTGGAGGTGAATACACTGCCCGGCATGACCCCCACTTCCCTCTGTCCCGATGCGGCGGCAGCTCTGGGGTGGACGTTCACCGAGTTGGTGGAGCGAATGCTGCAGGATGCCTTGCAAAAAGCCCAATTGACCGGATCCCGGCATCCTCAAAGTTCATCGGCGACTCTCGGCAACGCTCCCTGAGGCTTTTCCTAAGACAAGAGCCTCTACCCCAGGTTTTTGCTCTCTCAGAGAAGGGCAACCAGCAAAAGAACTACCCCAGCTCCGACAATCAGTACAGCTCCCCCCAGCCACACCCAGGAGATGCGGGATCCGCGGCCTTTGTCGGTTTTCCCGACAGGATTCTCCGGCGCGGGTTCAGGCTTTGAGTTGACCGAATCCGGGGCAACAACTGTCAGATCCTGCAGTAGGCGATCGCCTTTTTTTTCCAACAGAACTGTGGTTTCTTCTGAGGCCAGCAGCGGGTTCAACAAGGGGGCCGTTTGCTCCCACTCGTATTCAGAATGTCCCGACTCACGCCCGTACACCGTGACCTGCTCTAAGCCGGGCAAGCCCAACGCCCTGAGCTCCACCCGCACCCGCTCCGTGAGATGGGGGTAGTCCACTCGAGCCAGGGGGGGCCGATTCAGGAGAACGTGTAGATGACCTTGGCGGCGTTTGACCGCAATTCTGACCGGGGCAGCCAACCGAGCCTGCAACGCTTGGGCAATCTCAGCTTCGGTCATGGTGCAGCATCCAAGGCATGCGAGTTAATTCTAATACAATCCTAGAGCAACCGTGCAGAGGGCTACGGGGGCTCGGGGTAGAATGAGATGCGCATGGGCGAAGAAATGCCGGGTCTCGACAGAGCAGGGCGTTCCTCTTTTCTCTCGCCGGATCCCTAGCTGGAAGTTCTATGCAAGAGAAAACCATTGTCCGCGATTACTTCAACTCCGTTGGCTTCGAGCGCTGGCGGCGCATTTATGGTGAAGAAGAAGTCAATTTCGTCCAAAAAGACATCCGCCTTGGCCATGCCCGCACGGTAGAGACGGTGTTGCAGTGGTTGGGGGATCCCTCGGGTTTACGCATTTGTGATGCCGGATGCGGGGTGGGCAGCCTCAGTTTGCCCTTGGCCACCAGAGGGGCGCAGGTGTTCGCCAGCGACATCTCGGAACAAATGGTGAACGAAGCACGCCGCCGCCAGCAAATGGAGTTGGGATCCACAGACAACCCACACTTTTGGGTCTCGGATCTGGAGGAATTGACGGGGGAATACGATGTCGTCATCTGCCTCGATGTGATGATCCACTACCCTGAAGCCGAGGCCCTGCGCATGCTAAAGCACCTGACCCGCCTGGCTCGGTCCCGCCTGATCTTCAGTTTTGCCCCCAAAACCCCCTGGCTGACGCTGCTGAAGAAAGTGGGAGAGTTCTTCCCCGGCCCCAGCAAAACCACCCGCGCCTATCAACACCGAGAGGCGACCTTGGTGAGCCAATTAACCGAATGGGGCTGGAAAGTGCAGCAGCGACAAACCATTCGCAGCCGCTTCTACTTTGCTTGGCTCCTCGATCTGGTTCGGTGACACTCGATCTGGTTCGTTAAACGGGAATGAAACATTTTCGTCTAGCTCCCCTCTCCCTCTGGCAGCGAGGCTGGGAGTAGGGGCAGCAGCGTGGAATGCTTGGGGAGTGTCTCAATCTAGTTTAAAAATGACTATAACGATCAGCTGAGGTTATCCAGTTGCTCCAGCAAATCGGGATCCGCCAACTTTTGTAGGGCAAGCCGCGCGTCATCCCGCACCCCCCAATCGGGATCGCGACTGGCGCTGGTCAGCAATTGCCTTGTTAGCATCGTGTAAACAATGGGATCCTCGAGAGCCAGTTTCACCTGTTGCCCCAGGATCCCTAAGCTCCAGGCACAGTTGCCGCGTACCGCTGCGATTGGATCTTGAGCCAAGCCCCGGCAGAGAGCTGCGGCCACCTCATGCAATGCCGGGCCAGGCAACGCCTGCGCCTGGGCCAGTTGTCCGAGGGCACTGGCAGCCCACAATCGCACTGCCGCGATATCCCCGGCCAACACTTCCAGCAACACCGGGTACGCCCGCGGATCCTTGGCATTGCCCAACGCCCACACCAAGCCTTTGCGCACATAGCCGTTCCAATCCCAGCGCAAGCCCTCGATCAGCACCTCCACCTCAGCGGGATCCGGATTCCGACCTAGGGCATAGGCTGCTCCCACCCGCACCAACGGGCAGGGATCCCGGACTAGGGCCAGCAGGGGTTTAACGGCGCGGGGTTCTTCGATCTCACAGAAGGCGCGGGCCGCCTGCATCCGCAAATAGGGATCCGGATCCTGCAACTGCTGCAGCATCAGCTCCACATCCACCTCCGGCGGTGAGTGAGGTGGCAGCTCGTCTAGGGGCTCAAGGGGGGAAAAAGCGTCTTCTTGCATGAAAGGGTGCCCAGGTGTTGGCGGAGGGGACGAGGGCAAAACTTGCCCTTCCTCAAGGCAAAAGCCAGAGCCACAACAACCAAACCAGCAGCAGAGTTGCTGCCCATCATAAACTGCCGGGATCCTCCATCTGATCTGCTCTTTCCGGTTGGGATCCCGGCACCCTAAGCAAGTCCGCTCCTTCCAACACCCGCGCCGAGCGGATCACATCTCCCACCTGGATGCGCTCCACCCACTCCATCCCCTCGGTGACGTAGCCGAACACGGCATAGCGCCCGTCCAAAATCGGCAGAGCAGAGAGGGTGATGTAAAACTGGGAAGAGGCTGAGTCAAGTGGGCTAGAACGGGCCATGGCCACCGCCCCCAAACGATGGGGCAAGAGCAACTTACTCAGAGCAGCGGGATCCTGGATCAAGGTGTTGTAGCGGGGGTAGGGTTCCCCACGCAGCTGAATTTCCAGGGGGATGGTGCGCAGGCGGTTGCTCCCCGGCTCTGTTGCACCCCCTGTACCGTCACCACGGGGATCCCCACCCTGCACCACAAAAGGCTGCGGATCCTTTTCCACCCGATGGAAGGTGAGGCCATTGTAAAAGCCCCGCTGAACCAAATCCACGAACTGGCCGCCGGTCAGGGGTGCCGCTTCCCCGTGGATCGCCAAGATCACCTTGCCTACCCCCTCAGCAGTTTGCACCTCCATCTCCACCACTGCCTTCCCTTGCAGTTGCGGGCGGCTAGCATAGGCCGCCGGGATCCCAGAGGGGGATTCTGAGAGGGGGGGTGTACTGCGACAAGCCAACAGCCCGAGACAGAGGTATCCCAGAACTAAGCCCACTCCCACTCTGCAGCGGCTCATTCGCCCCAGCTTGGCGAATTTCATCTGCCCCTTCTCCTTCAATCCAATCTCCCACCCTCCAGGCGCTGCTCAACCCAGCAGGGATCCCTATCCAGGTGATTCAGATCCGCTGCGACAGCCCCAACTGCAAGGTAACGCTTTGAGCGCCATTGCTCACCCTCACACCGTAGGGGCTGATGGCGGTAACCCGCCACTCTGCTTTTACCGCATGGCCAACAGCCACCTGCCGCACCACGTTGTCGATCAAGATCAGAGCCTTGGGGGCACCTGGATCGTGGATCAATCCCACCAGCTTCATCTGCGGCACAGGCTGGGGTGGGATCCGCGCTGGCACCGGAGGCGCAGGTACCCTAGGGGGAGAGGGAAGACCAGCCCCTCTTGAAGCAAGAGGAGCGGCAACAGTCGGCGGTTTTGCCGGTTCGACCAAGACAGCCTTTGCAGAATCCTCAGGTGGAGCTTTGGGGTTTTCATCCACATCAGCAGCAGTGGGAAGCAAGGGCTCCTGGTGAGCATCGGAATGGGAAGAATTGGGTGCCTCAGCCAAGGGATCCCGAGTGGCCTGCGAAAAAACCACCGCCCGCGGGCGCAGGGTCATCCAAAAAGCCAGCCCTGCCACCAAGGTAGCGGCCAAAGCCATACCCAGCAGTAATCCTCCGGCAGCAGAGAAGCGCCGGGAAGGCAGTGGGGGCCGTGTGCCGAGGTAAGGATATTCGCCGGCTTCTGACAGCCCCTCTTCCAAGCTGTTCTCCAAATCCTCGAACAGCTCATCCAACAGAGAATCTGCCTGCTTGACTTGGCCAGACCATGCCCAAGGGGAACGACGGCCTCTGCCCGCTGAAGCATCCAACCCGGACATACAACCTCCCTAGCCTGAACGGCGGGGATCCCGAGGAGTTGAGACACTCAGCCAACAGTTGCCGTCTATCGCCCAAAGGCTCTCAAAGGAGCCGCATTTCCGGGTACTCGGTCAACAGCGCCTCTGCCGACAGGGTGTCTCCCTCCAACTGCGGCGTCCACAGCACTTCGATGGCCACAATCCGATCTGCCGGAATCGAAGCCAGCTGCAACAGGCACTGCCGCAGATCCGCCATGGAGTTAACTACAGGTAGTGTACCCAAGTTACCACGATACGCAACCAGTAGAGTTACCAGCAGGTACTCGCCAACATCTGGGATCCCAGCAGCAGATCGCTGCAGCGCCGCTTGGGAGACTTGTTGGATCTGGTTGTTGCGGTTGCTGAGGCTTTCGACGCTGAACTTGCTCCGTTCTTGTAAAGAGGCTTGATAGAACAGGGATTCGGCGCGGGAGAGGGGCAGCTTCTCCGCTTGGGCATGGCCATAGGCCCAGTAGTCGCTGTAGCGCATCAAGCCAAGGGTGACCTCTTGCAACAGTTGGCTCAGCCCTTCTGGCGACTGAGTATCCGCCTCCAGAGCCAGGGCGTTCATGTCTTTTTGCAGTTGCCGGGCGCTGGCCAGCAGTCCCACTTTTACCTGCGCAACAGTTACCTGGGGATCGCGAACCCCAATGCTATCGTCCCCTTCTTCGGATCTGATCCCCGAGCGCAGCGTCTGCACCAAAAAGCTACCTGCCCCAACCAAGAGCAGCAGCGTCAGCAGGCCGCCACCCCCCCCTCCCCAGAAAAAGGGCACCAGCAGCGGAAAACCAAAGCCGCCTCCATAGCTGGGGTAGACAGGAGCTGAGTAGTGCGGGCCAATCGAGCGGGGGGCAGAGAACGTCGGAGACCGGAAAGATCCGCCGCCAATGCGACCGCCACTGCGTGCCCAAACAGCGCCTATGGGAGCCAGGGCCAAGGTCAAGGCCAGGGCAATAGCCAGCAGAGGCCGGCAGACGCGACCGATTCGTTTCAGCATGATCACAATGTTTTCGTCCATCACGGGGCTAGTCTTTACTTAATTCTACGCTTTCTCGTTGGCGGGAATAGGGGCGGAAACCGATCCCCCACCCGGCCATCTCACTTGTTCAATTCTTCTGTGTTGATTCTTTGTGTACTGATTTGTGTACTGAGCCGGCCAATGACCGTCAACCAATCGAGGCAGAGCCATGCTACGGTCTGGAAGGTTGCCAGGAGGAGGGCAAACAACAGCAATGCAAACTCAGGCTAACGTCCAAGCCGAGGAAAGAGAGCGGGCATCTTCTCCACCCCGTGCCCAGATTCGGCTGTTGGTGGTGGATATCGATGGCACGATTGCCGGGCCTTCCAACCAGGTTTCAGAGCCGGTTCGGGAGGCCATTCAGAAGGCCAAAGCAGCAGGGGTGCGAGTAGCCATCGCTACGGGTCGCATGCATCGTTCTGCCGAGCGGTTCCACTACGCGATTGGGGCCGATATGCCCCTATGCAGCTACCAGGGGGCTTTAATTCGGGATCCCGATAGCCAAAAGACCCTAAAGCACTGGAGCCTGGACTGGCCGCTGGCCGAGGAGTTGTTGCAAGCGTTGCAGGATCAGCCGGTGGGGGTTCACCTCTACATCGATGACCAGCTCTACTTACGGGAGCTGAGCCCTCTCAGTCAGGCCTATGCTGAGCGCTCTCAGGTGCCGTTCCAGATGTTCTCTTCCGCCCAATACGGACGAAGCCCCACCAAGATCCTGGCTGTTTCTGAGGATACCGAGTTCCTGCAGGAATTGCAGGGATCCCTGCGGCGGCGGTATTCCCCTGAGCAGCTCTATCTCACCCGTTCGGAGCCAATTTTTCTGGAGGCTACCCATCCGGCGGTGAACAAGGGCAATGCCGTTCGTTTTTTGGCCGAGGAAATGCTGGGGTTGTCGGCGGAGCAGGTGATGGCCATTGGCGATGGCGACAACGACATTGAGATGCTGCGGTATGCGGGGATCGGGGTGGCGATGGGAAATGCCTCGCCAGCTCTCTTGCCCCATGCCGATTGGATTGCCCCTCCTGTGGCAGAAGACGGGGTGGCGGCAGCCATCGAGACCTTCATCCTCAGCTAGGCAGGGATCCCATGCTGGGTCTGGCTTCTTCTCCCTTTCCTGAGGTCACCCTGCGTCCGGCGCAGCAACAGGCGTTGGCCTACCAATCGGGGCCGCTGGGGATCGCCGCCGTTCCGGGGAGCGGCAAGACCTTTATTCTGGAGCTGTTGATCGCCGATTTAATTCTCAATCGGGGGATCCCACCGGAGCGCATCGGGGTGTTCACCTACATGCGTTCGGCGCGGGGCAACTTGATCAGCCGCATCAATCAACGTTTGCAACGGGCGGGGTATCCGGATCGCTTTACCCAGGCCTTTACCCTGCATTCTTTGTCGTTGCGGGTGTTGCGGGAGGCCCCCAGCCGTTGGGAGGAGCTGTCTATTTTGGAGGGATACGAACAGGAGCGGTTGCTCAGCCGCCTGTGCCGCGCTTGGCTCGTCCGCCATACTCAGCTCTGGGAGCCGCTGATCCCCGGCGACAACAACCCGCAAAAGATCGCCCAAAACCGAGCCCAGTTCCGGCGCAGTTTCCAGCAGATGGTGCAGGTGGTCATCAGCAGGGCCAAGAATCTGCGCCTGGGGCCAGAAGTGATCCCCAGCGAGGGCTATCTGGGCTGGGCTGCTCCCATCTACGCCGGTTATCAAGCGGAATTGCGTCGCCTGGGCAAGTTAGACTACGACGACCTGGGCTGGCAAGCAGTGGATTTGATCGAGGGCAGTCCGGAGCTGCGGGAGCAGGTGCAGAACTGGTACGACTACCTGTTCGAGGATGAGGCCCAAGACAGTTCCCCCCTGCAGGAAGAGCTGCTGCGGCTGCTCAGCCAACGCACCGGCAACCTGGTGCGGGTGGGGGATCCCAACCAGAGCATCATGGGCACCTTTACCAGCGCCGAGCCGCGGCTGTTTCGCGCCTTTTGCCAGGCCAGTCCTCAGGTGGTGCTCTTGGATGAATCCAGCCGCAGCGCCCCCCAGATCATCGCTTTGGCCAACCGCCTGGTGGAGTGGGTGAATCAGCAGCACCCCATCCCGGCTTTGCGCACCGCTCTGGCCCCCCAGCCCATTCAACTGGCCACCTCCGGTGGCCAAAACCCCCCGGCCAGCGAGGGTGGTGTGGACTTTCTGCGGGTCGTCGGATCCCCGGAGGAGGAGCTGCAACAGGTAGCGCGGCAGGCCATTGCAGCCACCCAAGCTTTTCCCGGCCAAACGGTGGCCATTCTGGTCACCACCAACGAAATGGGGGGCAAGGCCCTCAGCTATCTCCAGGAAATGGGAGCGGAGCGGGTGATCGATCTGTTGCGGGGCAGTCCCAGTCAGCGGCGGGTGTTGTTGCAGCTCAAGGGAATCATCGACTGGTTTGCCCAGCCCACTGCCCCCACTCGCTTGGCTGCTGCTGTGGATTGCTTGGCGGATTGGGCGGGGATCCCACGTGCTGAACTGGGACCGATGTTGAGCTGGATCCGCGCCTCTCTGCCGGAGCGGCTGCTATTTCCCAACTTTGGTGAGGCTCCCGCTCTGCCCGATGGCCCGCCTTGGCAGAACTTGGGCAGGCTGCTGCGCACCCTTGCCGGTTGGCTCCGGGCCGGGCGCTCCCCTTGGCCGGAGGTGCTGAATGTGATCGTTCAAAGCCTCTACCGCAAGCCGGAAGAGCTGTTTGTGGGTCGCTATGTAATCGATCAGCTGGAGCAGGTGCTGGGATCCCTGCCCGAAACCGATTGGCAGGAGATCGCCCAAGAATTTCAAGTGATTCTGGATCACCGCCTCAACAACTTGCCTTCGGAGATCTTCGCCTTCGACCCCGAGCCGGGCAGCATCACTGTCACGACTCTGCATCGGGCCAAGGGGCTGGAATGGGATCAGGTGTTCATCCCCCAGGTGTCGGCCTACGAGTTTCCCACCCAGTACGGGGAGCGAACCCTGGGGCTGAAGTTTTTGGATGAAGTGGATATGCAGGCAGAGGCCCTGGCTCAGTTGCGACAGCTCAGCCCCAAAGGCGGCTGGGAGCTGCAGGCCGACTCGGCCACCAAGCAAGCCTTTTTGGATTTGGCAGCAGAGCGATTGCGGCTGCTGTATGTGGGCATCACCCGCAGCAAACGACGGCTCACCCTCTCGGTATCCAGCCAATCTCGCTTTGGCACAGAGCAGAGTTCATCTTTGGTGTTTCGGGTGTTAAGTCGCAGTTTTAGGGCCGGTTGACCGGGTGAGTCTCTCGTTCTTCATGGATTGGCAACCTGCTAGCATGGCTAAGCCCGATAGCGCTTGCGCGCCGCCTTGCGGCAATGGGGCAGTCTTTCAGAAGCTATGGATATTCTGCAATGCAACCTCGGCGTATTGCCCGCGAACTGGCCCTGCTGGGGGTCAATCAACTGCCAGCCACGGCGGCCAAACTGAGCGAAAAACAACTGGAGGACTTGCTGCTGGCAGCCATCCGCGCCCTGAGTGAAGAGACCCATGAAACCCTCTCCACAGCGGCGGCGGAAATCCAGCGCAGCGACCGTTTGTTGCACGAGAGCGATCCTCTATTGTTGGCCGATTCGGATCCCAAGGAAGAGGGTGGATCCCGCTCCGTCACCCTCCGCCTTCAGCAGGCCCAACGACACCTGCAGCGCCTGGAAATCACTCTGAAGGAGGCGGACGTTCCTGACCCCAATGCCTTACGGGGGGAATTGCTGGAGCTAATCCAGCAGGTGCAAGTGGCCCTCGGCAACGCCGGCCAAGCCTTAGAACACCTGGAACAGCGGCTGCACAGCGTCCGCCACATCTTGGATGAGGTTGTCCAGTTGTCCCAAAGAGCAGTCAACCGGGTGGGCGTTGCCCTGTCCATGCCGGAACTGTTGTACATTGCCCAATCCCAAGAAGTGCGCGCCTACGCTTTGCAACTGTTAACTGCCCTGCGAACCCACAAGGAGGCGATTGATGCTCGTTTGCAAAAGGCTTTGGTGGGTTGGCAATTGCAGCGGGTTGGTCGGATCGAACGAGATATCCTGCGCCTGGCGGTGGTGGAGATGGAAATACTGGCCAGCAGCCCCGTGAAGGTTGCCATCAACGAAGCTGTAGAATTGGCCAAAAAATACGGGGATCCTGAGGCCGCCGCTTTCGTCAACGGAGTGCTGCGACGGGTAGTGGACAGCCAGATGGAGACCCACCGGGGTCGGGATCCCTCCCTCCCTGGTTCTGGTTCCGGGGGCTGAGCAGATCACTGGGGATCTTCCTTGCCAGGATAAAAGTCGGGATCCATCACCTGCTCAAATGTGTAGGGACACTGGGCAGGCAGATCTGCTTCAGACAATGGTGTTTCTCTCACCACCAACAGGATCCCGTCCTGGTGAGCCTCTTGCAGGGCTGCCGAAAGATCGGGCTTGAGGCTGGGACTGTCTTTGAGCAATCGCTGGATCTGGCGGCGTTGTTCAGTAATCGTTGCCCGCCAACTTTTGCCTCGCAGGTGGGGTTGCAATTGCCACTTCAGCAAATGCCCTACCAGGATCCCCAGCCGGTGCAGCAATTCCCGGCGTTCTTGCCTGCCCAAAGCCTCGATTTCCTCCACCAAGTTGGCGATATCCAGTTGATCCCACTGCCCCGATTTCAGCAGTGCGGCTTGCTTTTGCGTCCAGGCATAGAAGTCGTACTCGTAAAGTTGCATGCTTCATTGCCTAACTGGGCACTGGCCAAGGAGATCTTACTGACCCCGAACTACCCCTTTTTACCTTGAGCTCATTGATTTCCCGGACTAGGCCAAGCCCGAGAATGCTTGCGGAAAGCGGGTTTTGCGGGTTGGCTGGGAGAAGCGGGCGATGAGACTCGAACTCACGACATCCAGCTTGGGAAGCTAGCGTTCTACCACTGAACTACGCCCGCGTAAATCAATCTCAAGTTTAGCAAGCTGAAACCCTTGCTGAATCTAACCTATCACGTTCCCGACCCCTTGAGTAGGTGGGGAGTCGGGGGGCATATTTTGCCCGCAATTTGACCAGCAGGGAATGACGTCGAGAGACAAAGCTATCGTGCATGCTGGGGCAGGGCGAGAGTGGGTTAATCATCTTTCACATGGGATCCCTGGTACAACTGAGGCAGTATTCTGTCTGCGGCCTATGTCCAGCATCCTCCTGCTCTCCGGTAGTCCCAGCACTCCTTCTCGCTCAGAAGCCGTTTTACATCACGCTGCCGGGATCCTGTCCGATCTGGGATTGACCACTCAGTTTGTTTCGGTGCGGGATTTGCCCCCAGAGGATCTGGCACTGGCCAAGTTCGATAGCCCTCAACTCAAGGCAATTCAGCAAAAGGTGGCCCAAGCTACCGGGATCGTCATCTCTGCTCCCGTTTACAAAGCCTCCTATCCAGGTGTGTTGAAGGCACTGCTGGATTTGCTGGATCAGGACGCCTTTACCGGTAAAGTGATTCTCCCCATTGCCACCGGGGGAACCCTGGCCCATCTGCTGTCCATCGACTTTGCGATGAAACCTGTGCTGGCGGTGATGGGGGCAACCCACATCCTGAGAGGGGTTTATATCCTGAGTTCTCAAATTCAGTTGGACGCTGCCGGAACACTACAGCTAGAGGCCGACATCGAGGAACGTCTGCGAGCAGGGCTGCAGGCACTTGCGCAGGCGGTGAAATAGAAGAAATCAGAATTTTGCGGAGACTGGCCGAATACGGGATTGGTGCCCTGGGCCCGGAACCGGTTGCGGCAATCTATTCCGAAAAGTGCATAGGTGATTGCCCAGTCAGGCCCGAGAAGCCGCGGAAGAGCCGACGGCAAGGGATCCCTTTTGCGGGTATGGCCGGATTAAATTTCTATAAATCCCCCAAAAAACCTGCAAAACCGTAAGTTATGATACAGACATAGGATAAATCGTTCATCTCTGCAGTTGGCTCACCAGTGGCCTGGAGCTGTGCAGAGACGGAAGTAGGGGTCTTCCCGAAGGAACGCGCCTCAACTGAATCGCGCCACTCTTTCCGTGGCGTAGGGCCCAACGACAACAAACTCAACCCTTCGTTGATGGAGGCGATATATGAAACTCTCTTTCCGTGGCAACACCTTTGACTACGTTCCCGCGCATACTCAGCTCAGTGATGAGGAGTTGCAAGCTCAGTATCGCGGTCAAACCTTCTGGGCGCATCACACCAGCAAGAAAGCGATGCCTCACCCTCATCAGCCCCTGACCTACCGGGGCGTAAGCTACTGAGGTGAATACTGTTTGCCCTTGTAGGTGAGGTGGGGATCCACTGGAGATCTCCATAGAGATTCGGAAAAGACCGAGCGGCCCCGTTTGGGGTCGTTTTTTGAGGCAAAGCAACACCCCCAGAAGGAGCAGCACCCGTTCCACCTGAGAAGCAAGTAGATGGGTCTGGGCCTGCCGAGTTGAGTTTGAACGAGTTGAGTTTGAAATGGGAGCGATGCCGAGGCAGGGTGCGCTAAGATGAGGTTCCAAGCGATAATGGCCTTAGCAACTTGCCCTACAGGGATCCGCTGCGATGGAAGCGTTTTTCGAGTTTCTCTGGTCGGCTTCGGCCATCTTGCTGGTGATCTTGGTGCTGCTGCACAGCCCTAAGGGGGATGGGTTGGCGGGCATTGGCGGGCAGGCCCAGCTGTTCTCCAGCTCCAAGAGTGCTGAGCAAAACCTCAACCGCATCACCTGGACGGTAGCGACCCTTTTCCTCTCCATCAGCGTGGTGTTGGGGGCGGGCTGGCTCTCGGCAGCCACAGGGCCATAGGGATCCCTTTCCGTGTTGGCGATTTACCTGCATGGATTCGGCTCTGGGCCGCAGTCGGCCAAGGCAACTTTCTTTCGGCAGCGGCTGCAGCAGGTGGGGATCCCTGCTCAGGTGCCCGATCTGAACCAGGACAATTTTGCCCAGCTCACCTTGACCCGCCAGATCCAGCAGGTTTCCAGCCAGCTTGCCGAGATGAACTACCCCCCTGTCACCCTCATCGGCTCTAGCTTGGGGGGCCTGGTGGCTGCTTGGGTTGCCGAACGACAACCTTGCGTGCAGCGCTTGGTGCTCTTGGCGCCGGCTTTTGGCTTTTTAGGCCATTGGCTGCCGCGGCTGGGGGCAGAGGCGGTGGAGACTTGGCAGCGAACCGGACAACTCATGGTGTTTCACTACGGAGAAGGCCGTCCTCTCCCTTTGGAGTACGGCTTTGTTGCCGATGCCCAACGCTACCCGGATGGGGCGTTGCGACGGCCTGTGCCCACCTTGATTGTGCATGGGATCCAAGATGAAACCATCCCCATTCAAGCCAGTCGAGACTATGTGGCCCGTCGCCCCTGGGCCCAACTGGTGGCGGTGGAGAGTGACCACGCCCTGACGGATGTGTTGGATCCCATCTGGCAGATCACCAGCCGCTTCTGCGGGTGGGGGATGGAGACGGGGCAGTAGGGTTGTTAAGAGGATCCCTGTCCCGTGCTTGCCCATTCGCGAAAGCGTCGCGTAGCGATAATGTCTATGCAATCCAAAGTGCTGTGCCTACAACAGGGGAAGGCTGACGTGACTGCCGGCTTGCTCTTCGATATGGACGGGGTGATTGTGGATTCGGAACCAATCCATGCCCGCGCCGGGGCCATTGCCCTGCAACGCTGCCACCTATCCCTGGATTTGGCCCCCATCTCCCTGCAGTTCAAGGGGCGCACCGACCGCGACATGTTCGAGTACCTTGTCCAACACCAGACGGACACCCCACCTGCAGAACGGCCCCTGCTGGTGCAGCGCTTGATCGAGGAAAAGGCCAAGGCTTTTGGCGAGCTGCTGGCAGAGGTACCCCTGGTGCCGGGGGTGCTGGAGTTTTTGGCGGCCAGCCGCCAGCGCTTTTCTGCCCTGGCCGTCACCACTTCGGCCATCCGCCGGGATCAAGCGCAGATTTTCCAGCGCTTCGACCTGCACCGCTGGTTTGACGCGGTGATTACCGCCGAAGACATTCAGCGGGCCAAGCCCGACCCAGAGCCTTACCTGAAAACGGCTGCCGCTGTGGGGTTGGATCCGGCGTTGTGTTGGGTGATTGAAGATTCTACCCATGGGATCCGCGCCGCTAAGGGGGCTGGCTGTTTTGCGGTGGGCCTCACCACGGCTTTCACCGCCGAGGAACTGCGCCACGCCGGGGCAGATGTGGTGGTGGACAGCTTTGCGGAGTTGGCCGCACTCCTGTTCGCGAGAGCGTCGCGTAGCGATAACCTGCCTGTGTAGGGAGCCCAGCCCATTCGCGAGAGCGTCGCGTAGCGATATGCCAGCACCCACTTTTTTGCGGCAGGCCCTGGATCGCTATCCGTTTGCTTCGCGGCGACGGGTGGTGATGGGCAGACAGGGATCCGTGGCCACCAGCCAACCTTTGGCGGCAATGGCGGGCATGGAGATGTTCTGGGCGGGCGGCAATGCTGTGGATGCAGCCGTGGCAATGGCGGTGGCTTTGACGGTGGTGGAGCCAACCTCCAATGGCATTGGCGGCGATGCCTTTGCTCTGGTGTGGGAGGGGGGGGAGGAGGGTCGGCTGTACGGGTTGAATGCTTCCGGTCGCAGCCCAGCCGCCCTGACGCCGGAGCGGTACCGGGACCATGGGCGGATCCCCCCCTACGATTGGTTAGCGGTGACGGTGCCGGGGGCAGTTTCCGCTTGGCAGACCTTGCACCGGCGCTGGGGAAAGCTGCCGTTCGAGCGTCTGTTTGTGCCTGCCCTTCGTCTGGCGCAAGAGGGATTTCCGGTCTCTCCCCGGGTGGCCCAACTGTGGCAGGCGGCGGAGTCCATCTATTTGCCCCTGCCAGATCCCCGCCACGAGGCCTTCAAGGCCGTTTTCTTTCCCCAAGGGCGTGCCCCACGGGCTGGGGAGCGCTGGAGCAGCCCCCTGCATGCCCAAACCCTGAAGGCCATTGCCCACAGCGGGGGTGAGAGTTTTTACCGGGGGGAGCTGGCGGAGAAGTTGCTGGCTTTCTCGGAGGCCACGGGCGGCTTCCTGTCCCCCGCCGACTTGGCCCAGCACCGGGCCGATTGGGTGGAACCCATCCATACAGATTACCGCGGCTACACCGTCTGGGAGATCCCCCCCAACGGGCAGGGCATTGCCGCTTTGATGGCGCTCAACCTTTTGGAGGGTTTTGAGCTGGGTCGGATCTCCTACGATGCCGGCGAGCGCTATCACCTGCAGATTGAGGCAATGAAGCTGGCCTTTGCCGATGTGAGCCGACAGGTGGCGGATCCGGAGTATGTGCGGGTCAGTCCTGCCCAGATGCTGGATAAGGCTTATGCACAGCGGCGGCGGCAGTTGATCGGGAGGGAGGCGATCCCCCTGGCCCAGCCAGGGCTGCCGGAGGGGGGAACGGTTTACCTGGCTGCAGCCGATAGGGAGTTGATGGTGTCTTTGATTCAGTCGAATTTCGATGGCTTCGGCAGTGGTCTGCTGGTTCCGGGCACGGGCATTGCTCTCCACAACCGCGGCACGGGTTTCACCCTGGAGCCCGGCCATCCCAACCAGGTGGGCCCCCGCAAGCGCCCCTACCACACGATCATCCCCGCTTTTCTATCCAGAGAAGGGATCCCTCTCGGCCCTTTTGGTGTGATGGGAGGGACGATGCAGCCCCAAGGCCATGTGCAGGTGGTGGTGAACTTGGTGGATTACGGCCTAAACCCCCAAGCGGCCCTGGATGCGCCCCGCTGGCGAGTGCTGTGGGATCAGGGGATCCCGCAGGTGGCGCTGGAGAGCACGGTGCCGCCCCAGGTGGTGCGCGAACTCTCCGCCCGCGGCCATGCAGTGCAGGTGGTGGAGGCAGAAGAGGATTACGGTCTTTTTGGCCGGGGACAGATCCTCTTGCGGGATGGGGATCACTTCATTGCGGCTTCCGAACCCCGTGCCGATGGCCTAGCCCTGGCGTGGTAGAGTGCCTAGCTCATCACCATGCCGCCATCGATGGCGAAAACCTGTCCTGTGATGTAGGCCGCCGCCGGATCTGCCGCCAAAAAACGCACCAGCCCTGCCACTTCTGCTGGGGATCCCAGCCGCCCCAGGGGGATCTGCGCCAAAATCGGGCCGGGATCCAGCTTTTCGGTCATTTGGGTGGTGATGAACCCCGGTGCTACGGCGTTGACGGTGATGTTGCGACTGGCCAGCTCCCGGGCTGCCGTCTTGGTGAGGCCCACCACCCCTGCTTTGGCGGCGCTGTAGTTGGCCTGGCCGGTATTGCCCACCAAGCCCACCACCGAGGTGATGTTGATGATGCGCCCCTGGCGCTGCTTTACCATGATTTTGGCGGCTGCCTTTAGGCAGAGAAAGACCCCCGTCAGGTTGAGATCCAGCACCGCCTGCCAATCTTCCGGCTTCATGCGCAGCAGCAGGGTGTCGCGGGCCATGCCGGCATTGTTCACCAGCACATCCACCCGACCCCACCGCTCCATCACCTGGGCAAACAGGCTCTCCACCGCCTCTGGGCAAGACACATCGGCGGCCACAGGGATCCCTTCTCCCCCCAGGGCCGCGATCTCCTCCACCAGGGACTCGGCTTCGGCAGCGGAGCGGGCGTAGTTGATCGCCACTTTTGCTCCAATGGCCCCCAGGTGCAGGGCAATCGCCCGGCCAATGCCCCGGCTGGCTCCGGTGACCACAGCCACCCGGTCTTGGAGGGAAGGCAAAGGGAGAAGCTCAGACATAAGCGGCAGGTTCCTCGTGATTCGGACAGCGTGATTAGGACAGCCGCAACAGTATAGGATGCTTTGGGGCCGTCTGGCTGCCACGGACTTCCCTGCGATCGCTTGCGCTGCGTCCCTCATAACCGCCGTTCGCGCTACTTGGATGGAGTCCTTCGGCATAGGCAGGAGGGATCCCACGGCTCTGTGCAGTCACCCTGCCCGCAAGATGTGTTGACGGACGGATTCCCAGACCAACGGGCGAGCAGAGCCGGACTATGATCAAAGGCTAGGCTGCAGCAGAGCATGACTCTAGTCAATAATAAGCTCAACTATACTGAAAATAATGTATAATATGTTCAGTACGGATTACTAC
>NZ_JANSIN010000022.1:0-40586 GCF_047462115.1 Synechococcus sp. R50.1
TGGTAGTAATCCGTACTGAACATATTATACATTATTTTCAGTATAGTTGAGCTTATTATTGACTAGAGTCATGCTCCCCTCTTCACGTTGGGAGAGGGGCCAGGGGTGAGGGCCCGTTAATCCAAGCGGCGGCCTGTCAAACGCACAAAAATGTCTTCTAAGTTGGCCGGGCGCACCATGAGGCCGGTTTTGTCAGGTTCAGCTTCCAACTGCCGCTGAGCTTCCGCCAAGCTGGGGAAAAAGGTGTACTCCACCTCCCGGCCAGGACAGGATCGCACCAGCAGGGCCTCTCCGTACTTAGCCCGCAGTTGCTCGGTGCTGCCCAACTCGATCAACCTTCCCCCATCCATGATGCCGATGCGGTCGCACAGCTCTTCTGCCTCCTCCATGTAGTGGGTGGTAATCAGCAAGGTCATGCCCTGCCGATTGAGATCCCGCAAGATCTCCCACAACAGCCGCCGCGCCTGGGGATCCAACCCGACGGTGGGCTCGTCCAAAAACAAAATCTGGGGGCGATGCAGTAACGCCCTGGCCACCTGCAAGCGTCGTTTCATTCCCCCTGAGAGGGTTTTCACTTTGTCTTGCCGGCGATCCGCCAGCCGCACATACTCCAGCCATTCATCGATGCGCCGTTGCCGCTCTGGGTTGGGGATGTGGTGCATGCGGGCATGAAACTCCAGGTTTTCCCAAACGGTCAGCTCTGCCTCTAGGGTGATAGGCTGCAGAACTACGCCAATTTGCTGCCGCACCGCCACCGGATCCCGCACCACGTCATACCCCCCCACCCGGATGGATCCCTGGCTGGGTCGGGTAAGGCTAGTAAGCATGCGGATGGTGGTGGATTTGCCGGCGCCGTTGGGCCCCAACAGGGCAAACACTTCCCCCTGGGGGATCTGCAGGCTCAAATCTTGAACGGCAACCTGCTGCCCAAAGCGTTTCCACACCCCCTGCATTTCCACCGCCGCCGTCTTGGTTTGGGACAAGGTTGGGGCCGTCGAAAGAGCTGTCACAGTCCGCTCCGGTAAAGTGTAAAGAAATCTTTATTCTCCAGCATACGCCAGCCGTGTCAGCAAGCTGCAGGTCTTATCAGGGATCCCTGCCCTTGGCAGTAGTTTATGCTATCCCTTCAAGTCTTCCGTGGCTGTGATCTCGTTCTCTGGGGTTTTTCTCCAAGCTCTGCAAAATAGTATACATTGCACCTGAAGGGTGAGTTACGTCCGCAGGGCAGGGCGTGATCGTACAGCAGATAGGGGAAGTCGCACTAAATAGCTAGTGCTGTATCTGTACGTATGGGTAGCAATAAAGACACAAGCTTGAGCGGGCTGACTGTTCGGCTTGGGGCTTTTTCTTGGTGAAGTGACTTCCCTTCAGCGCCCACCGATAACCTCTACTAACCAATGTAAGGAAAATGCAGAGCAAAGACCGATTCGACCAAATTGACTTCCGGCTGGATCGCCTGGTTGGGGCTGTGTTGACCCTGGCCGAGACCGTCAGCTTCGTCAAGGATGACCTAACCCATTTGAAAGCTGTTGTTCAACAACAGGTGCTGATATCCCAGGAGCACAACACCTGGCTGGGAGAGTTAAAGACGATATGTCAACAGCAAGCCGATACAGCTCGTCGCCAATCTGAGACGATTGAGCGCATTATTGCCCATCTCCTGCCCACTCAGGATCCCAAGTCTTGAAGGATCAGAGGGCAACCTGGGGGCGTGCCACAATGGCAGCAGAGCTGAGGTTTTCCACCGTTGGAGTGCCAGGTTGCAGCAGCAGGACAGGGTTCTGTTGAGGCTGAGGAGCTGCTTGCTTTTTTTCGCTGCCGACGCTTGCCTTACCTGGATCGCTTTGGCCCTCAAGAGGCCAAGCTGCCGCCGGACAACCTGCTGGAGCAATGGCGGCGGGATCGCCAAGCCCTGGCAGCCGCTGTGTTTGAGCGATTCCCCGGAGAACGGGTTGCGCCGGGCAATGAAGCTCTCTTGGCAGCCATGGCCGACGGGGCGGAGCGGATCTACGGCGGACGGATTGCCGCAGAGCTGTTTTGGCAACCGCAGGAAGATCTCAACTGTACTGCTGAGGCAGAGCTGTTGCAGCTTGCTTCTGAACCTGTCCCTCACCCCTCCTCTCCAAGGGATCCCATCCCTGCCCCAGAAGACTGCGAGATGGTGCCCGCTCTTGCGTTGCCGCCTGAAGCTGTTCCAGAGGGACGTTCAGTTTGGGTGAGCAGCTCCCTGGATCTGCTAATTCGGGATCCCGCTCTCGTTGGCAGAAGTCGCCACGCCGCCCGATCCTCTTACCTGCCGGTTCATATTCGTATCGGCAAACGCCCCAAACCGGAATACGAATTGTTGCTGGCTTTGCAGGCAGAGTTGCTCGGATCCCTGCAGGGAAACGTTCCCAAGCGGGGCATTTTGATCCTGAAAGATGGGAAGTGGCACCCCGTCCACCTGAGCCGCCGACGAGCACAGGTGCGGCAATTGCTGCAGGAGTACCTGCACTCCCTCAGCCAGCCGGAACCGCCCCAGGTGTTTATGGCCCGCAGCCGCTGTCATCTTTGCCACTGGCGGGAGCATTGTCGGCAGTTGAACGCCACCGCCCAACCCCTCAGCCTGCTGCCGGGCGTAACGGGATCCCGCTATCCCCTTTTGCAAGAGGCGGGGATCCACTCGATTGAAGCCCTGGCTAACGCTCAGTTGGACAGGTTGCAAGCCATTCCCAAGTTGGGATCCGGCGTGGCCCTGCAACTGCAGCTTCAAGCCCGCGCCACCCTCAGCCGGCAGCCCCTCTGGATTCAATCCCCCCCGCAAACCCTGCCCACCACACCCGTAGAGCTGTACTTCGATATCGAGGCGGATCCCCGCCACAACGTCGCCTATCTGCTGGGCCTGCTGGTGGTGGAGCAAGCCGAGGGGAAAAAGGTTGCGAGCTATCACAGTTGCCTGGCCGCCGAGCCGCGGGAAGAAAGGCAAGCTTGGGAGCAATTCTTGCAACTGGCACAACGCTATCCCGACGCTCCCATCTATCACTTTCACGGCTTTGAGGTGCAGACCTGCCGACGGCTGGGGGAGCAATACCGCACGGATCCCCGACAGCTGCGGCAGTTGTTGCAGCGCTTTGTGGATTTACAGGCCTGGGTGCAACGCTCGGTGGTGCTGCCGATCGAGAGCTATTCCCTGAAAAACATCGCCCGCTGGTTGGGGTTTCAGTGGCGTCTGCCGGATGCCAATGGCGCCCAGTCCATTTATTGGTATAGCCAATGGCTGGAAACTCGGGAGCGCAGATATTTGGAGCACTCGCTTATCTACAACGAGGATGACTGCCGGGCTACCCACCGCCTAAAAGACTGGCTGTCCCAAGGAGTCCTCCATGCCGAATGATGCGAATAAATTGACAAAGACGGCCTATCCCCAGCCGCAAATGCCGCAGCTTGCGCCGCCAGTCTTGTGGCCAGTTGCTGAGGTTTCGTTTAGAATCAGGCAGGACTGTTTAGTTTATCAGGGGAATCCCATGCTGTTGAAATCTCATGAATCTCCTCGCCATCAGGGCAGAAACCGTCGCGGTCGTGGGGGATCGGCACGCAAGCGCCAACTGGACAAACGGAACCGCGCCTTGATGCAACGATTACGACAACGAGAGCAAGCTCTCAACTCTCGATCTTCTCGGCAGGGGCAAGTTAACCCTGCCTTTTTTGTGCTTGCTTCTCCTTGGCCTGGCTACGAGGGATCCCGCTTGGCTGCCTGACCCACCCATTCGATGGCATCGAAGAGTTTGCTTCTCGCGCCTTCAAGACAAAGACTGCGCCTCCACCAATAGACGCCCGCTTTAGCAGTTAGCAACATCAATGGGAAGATTTTGGGGCCCTGGATAAGCGCGAAGCTATCGGCCAAGAACGCGAATGGCTCTGTTCTTGGTGCAGTCAGGATCGGGATGACAGGATTTGAACCTGCGGCCCTCTGCTCCCAAAGCAGATGCGCTACCAAGCTGCGCTACATCCCGGCTTAGCTTTTGTGATTATGCCAGATCCCCGCCTCTGATGCACACCCAAGCAGGGATCCCTCGCTCAAGGCAACAAGGGAAACAAACATTTGTCCAGGTCAGGACTTGAGCATCTTGGCCGGCATGACAATGAGGGTATTCCCCTGTCGCTCCACCACGTAGAGCTCCTGCCCGGCTTGGATTTCCAGGTTGGGAATGCTGCACTTGGCGTTCCAGGTGGAACCCAGATAAGAAACCCGCCCCCGTTCGCCTGGGGGAATGGGGGTGATTGCCCGCGCCTCGCGAGATTCCTCTACCTGAACCGATCCATGGGGCACCAGACGGCGGCTGAGGATAATCAACACCACCGATGCCCCAATCCAGCTGGCAAATTGTACCCAGATCGGCAGCCCCAAATAAGCCAAAAGCCCCGCCAAGAGCGCCGCCAGCCCCACCGAGCCGGCAACCAATTCTGGCAAAAACAATTCGGCAGAAATGAGGACTAACCCGATGACGATCCAAGGCCAAACCATAGAATCCAGGGATCCCACCAAATTCAGTATGGCTCAAAACCCCTGGATCCTCAGCAGGGATCCCTTGTCCTTAGGGAGACTGGTTGGGGCCTACCCGCCCAAGCGGTAGTTCTCCAAAAACTGCAGGGGATCCATCTCCTCCTAAGGGGAGCTTTTGGGCAGGTTCTTGGATTCGGCAATCCGCATCAAGGTCTCCCAGTCGGTGCTCATGACAAAGGCCACGGCTTGGCGAGCCGCCTCTCGGTGGGGGCAGTCCTCTCCCAAGACACAGCCATCTCGACAGAGGGTGGCGCAATCGTGCGCAGTGCTCCTGGGATCCGGGCCAGCCATGATGTCTTCCTCTCGGTGGGTTTCACGTTTTCTTTAGGATACCTGAAGAGAATCTTGCGCTTGCAGGAGATTTTGGGCAGCGCGGGTAGCTTGGATGAGGAGATGAGGCGACAAGACCTGTTCAAGCAAGAGGAGCCTTATGGAGTTTTCGCAATTGCAAGCGCTGGTGGATCGAGCGCTGGAAGACAAAAAGCTCACCCGCACAGAGGTGGATCAAATCGTCAACGCCATCCGGTCGGACGGCAAAATCTCCCCCGAAGAGATAGGCTTGCTGGAGTCCATTCGCGAAATGGTGCTCCGTCGGGAGATTCAGGTGGTGGAAACGGCAGATTAAGGGGCAGGGATCCCCTGTTGCAAGTAGAGGGTGACTTCGCTGCGATTGTGAAACAGGTGGCGGGCTCTCACCAGGGGGAAGGCACTACCCAAGATCTCCAAACTTTGCCGCAGCACCCGCAGGCGGTGTTGGTGGGGTAGCTTCAGGGTCATCACAGCTCTCCCCTGTGGCTGCAGATGGGGGGCAAAAGCCACCATCAGGCGGGCGGAAGCCGGGCCATCCATGCGCATGTCGTTGAGGATGAGGTGAAACCGGCCTGGGCCACGGGCCAAGTAGGCTTGGGCGCTGAGGCGATGGTGGCGGATCCCCGAATCTTGGCTGAGGCGCTCGTCCAAGTCCGCCGGATCCACTGCCGTGACCTGCTGGCCATATAGACGCAAAATGCGCGACCATCCCCCCGGTGCTGCCCCCAGATCCAGAGCCTGTCCCCCCGGCACCAAGGGAATCTGAAACACCTGGATGGCCTCCAGCAGCTTAAACTCGGAGCGGCTGATTTGCTCTGGATCCCGCCGAAAGCGATGGATCCCACCGGCCCAGTTGGAGAGGTTCTGGGCAGCCAAGGATAGGCCCAGCCAAGCGCGAATGCCCATCGGTTGAGCCAGGATCACCACCGAGATCACCTGCTGTGGGTCTTTGACCTCCAGGGGGGATCCCACCGCTGCCATCACCTGTTCGGCCAGGGTTTCATTGACCTGGAAGGGCTTGAGAGCCGGCTCTCCAAACAGGCGCGTCTGAACCGAAAAGCTGAGGGCGGGGTCAATGGCTGCCAACATTTCCCCATCAAGGCGCAATTCAACTAAGGATCCCTCGGCCAGCCGCCGTTCTTGGTGAATGGGGCAGATGTGGCGTAAAAAAATGGGCGGGTCAGCTTGCCAAGCCTCAGCCAGGTCAGCAAATGAGCGTTGGCTGCACACCCATACCAAGCCAGGTGCTTCCTTTAGCCGCTGCACGGCAGCCTCTGGATCCGCAGCTTCTATCTCCCGGATCGCCAAATCCAGAAAATCTGGGTCAGCACTGCCCAGCCATGTATGGGTATCAGGGGGGAGAGGATTGCTCAACGGGCTCGCTGCCAACGCACGTAGGGTAAAGAAGCGGCTACTTGCTGAATCTGGGCTTGGGCGGCCAGCAGTTGTCCTGTGGCGTCCCAGGTGCCCTGCACCAGCATTTGCCAGGCTCCCTGGGGGATCTCCACAGCAGCGGCGTTCTCCCCCCAGCACACCTGTTTGCTGGGCAGATCCAGTGTCAACTGGAGCTGGGGATCCTCGGCCACCGCCTTCTGCAGAGCTTGAATCACAGCCGGGGGTGCCGTAACACAAGGGATCCCTAGAGCCAAGCAGTTGCCGAAGAAGATCTCGGCAAAGCTTTCGCCAATGAGGGCGCGGATCCCCCATTTGGCCAGCGCTTGGGGGGCATGCTCCCGGCTGGAGCCACAGCCAAAATTGGCATTGACCACAAGGATCTGGGCTCCCTGGTACTGGGGTTGATCGAAGGGGTGTTGGCCGGGATCCTGGGCGCGGTCGTCGGCAAACACGTGCTGGCCCAAGCCGTCGAAGGTGACGCACTTCAAAAAGCGGGCCGGGATAATCCGATCGGTGTCGATGTCGTTGCCCAGCAGGGGGATCCCTCGGCCTGTGACGGTCAAAACTTCGCTTGACATGGGAACTTGATGAATTCTCCCAGAGAGGACTTCAGGGTATCGCAACGTTCGGCAAAACCCTGCCCAACGGCAAAGGAAAGCCGGCAAAAGGGGAAGGCTCAGCTCGGCTACCGGCGGTAAACCTGATTCTCCAAATTGCGCACCTGCCGCTCCAGCCGATCCAGCCGCCCCCGCAGCTCGTCCATTTCCGATTGGCGGGGCACGCCCAGATCCTGCAGGACGTTGCGCACCTGCCGCTGAACGTAGGATTCAAAGTTACTCTGCTCGGCCTTCACCTGGTTGAGCAGGTTGTTGATGACATTGGATGCCTCTTCTGGGTTGAGCTGCCCCTTCTGCACCAAGTCGTCGGCAGCCTTTCTCAACTGTTCTGCCAGCAGAGTGGTTGTGCCCACGCCCATTAGCAAGAGCTGACGTAAGATACTGTTGTTGTCCAATGCTGCCCTCCAAAGGACGCTTCGCGAACGGTACGGGCCTCCATGACTACCCATTTTCCTCAGTTTGCCCTCAACTTCGCAACCGGCTCGGCCAGTTTCTCCCTTTCGCCTGAGGCGGCACAACAATGGCACAAGGCTCTGCAAATCCTCTTGGAGCGACTCAAGATCCGTTCCCGACAGCAGCCTCAGGAGCCGGTTGAGTTTCGTTACCCTACTGAAGATTTCAGCTTGGAGATGTTCTGCAACCCCAACATCTGGGCTGGCCCCCACGCAGCCAAGGTGCTGGTGACTCTGAAAACCAAGGTGCTGCGCCTTTCCACCGAAGTGGAGTTCTCTCGCCTTCAAGAAGACCTCAGCCAATATCTGGAGTCCCTAACATGAGCGAAGATGCCCATGCTGCAGGAGAGGATCCCGCGGCCATTACGGTGACGCAACTGCTGGACGAGCCGTCAGAGGGGATCCCCGGCCAATTGGAAGTGGTTGCCCTCACTTGGCACGACCGCCAGCGATCCCGGCAACGGCTGGTGAGCGACTGGGGCACCGAGATCCAGCTGATGCTGCCCCGCGGCACCCATCTTCACGATGGGGATCTGCTCTATGCGGATGCGCAGCGACACATTCGGGTCAGAGCCCAACCCGAACCGGTGCTCTTGATTCAACCTGAAAACCCCATCCAGATGGGCCAAGTGATTCATCAACTGGGCAACTGGCACCGTCCGGCCCACGTTTCCCCCCAAGGGCAGATCCTGGCGCTGGCCGATGATCCGCTGCAGGACTGGCTGGCCCACATGGGGATCCCGTTTCGGTTGGAGATGGCTGTCTTCGAGCCCAACCTGTTGGCCCACAGCCATTAACCTGAGCCTTTGCGAGCGCAAACCCGTCCCTCCGACTCATGGCCTAGGCTCCAGCCTCTGCTTCTCGGGTTGCCAACCGCGCCGCAAACTCCTGGTGTTCCTCCGACTCAATTCCCCTTTGCAGCACACCCAACACCTGCTGCATGTTGCCCGTCAGCAGCGCGTCCACGGCTAACCACAACCCCGGAAACACCCGACTGTACAAAACGCCCAACTCATTGGGCTGTTGCTGCACGTACTCTCCATTCTGGAAGACATACCAGCGAAAGGCTTGCTCTTGGGTTAGCCAGACCAGATATTCCCGCACGCCGTTGCGCCGGTAGGCCCGCAGCTTATCATGCAGGTCGTAGGAAGCTGTGCTGGCGGCAATCTCCACAATCAGCTCCGGTGCACCCTCAATGTAGTCATCCTCGCTAATGCGGGACTGTCCCCCACAAGATTCGTGCATCCGCAATATGGCATCTGGCTGCGGCTCATTGTCCAAGTCCAGGCGAACGGTTGGATTGCCCGCCGACTCAACCCCCGGCGTTGCTGCTTCATAAACTCCCAGCCAGGCCATGATGTGGCTGTGTGGTCTGCCATGTCGGCGATATCTGAGGGGAGATGCCACGTAAACAATTCCCTCAATCAGCTCGGCTTTTTTGAGCTGAGGCATGGCTTGATAGCGCCGTTCAAACTCATCGCGGGTGAGACGATCGCCGCTTTCTAAGATGGGCAGTTCACGGAAGGAAGGGCTACTGACGCTCATGACCAGCTCTCTTACCAGCAGTCGCGACAGTGTTGCGGAGCAATATCGATGACTCCATCCGGGTTGGCTGGTAAGTCCATCATAGAGGGGCTGCTCTGTCGCGACAGCGTTGTGGAGCAACAATGGGCCATAGATGGGACGGGATCCCTTTCTATTCGACCCATTGAGCAGTCATCATCAGGTGTCCAAGTTCTCGATCCGAACCGGCTCAAGAGGTTTTGCCAGCGGAAACCCCAGCACCTGGGCATAAAAGTAAAGCTCTGCCTCCAAAGCCCGTTTGATGTTGGCCGCCTGGCGAAAGCCGTGTTGCTCTCCCTCGAAGGGCACATAGGCCACTGGGATCCCTTTGGCCCGCAGCGCTGCCACCATCCTCTCCGCCTGATTGGGGGGCACGATGGCGTCTTCCAACCCTTGGAAGAAGATAACCGGACAATTGAGGCCCTCCAGGTGATGAATGGGGGAACGCTCCCGGTAGAGATCCCGCCGCTCTGGGTAGGGGCCAATGAGGCTGTCCAAGTAGCGAGACTCGAACTTGTGGGTCTCCTGGGCCAGGGCTTCTAGATCGCTCACCCCGTAGTAGCTGGCACCTGCTCGGAAGACGGCGTGGAAGGTCAAGGCCGCCAACGTGGTATAGCCGCCAGCGCTGCCCCCTTGAATGAGCAGCCGTTCCCCATCCACCTTGCCCTGTTCTGCCAAAAATTGAGCTCCGGCAATGCAATCTTCCACATCCACCAGGCCCCACCGGCCTTTGAGAGCATCCCGATAGGCCCGTCCGTAGCCGCTGCTGCCCCGGTAGTTCACATCCAAAACCGCAATCCCCCGACTGGTCCAGTATTGGATCCCTAGGTTGAGCACCGCTGCCGTCGCTCCGGTGGGCCCGCCGTGGCTTTTCACCAATAGGGGTGGCTTTTCGCCAGTGGGAGCAACAAAGTCGCGGTTCTTGGGGGGATAGAAGAAAGCATAGGCCACTGCCTTGCCGCCGCCGGTGGGAAAAACAATAGGCTCTGGGATCGACAGATAGTCGGGATCCACCGCCACGCTGCTGGAACGGGCCACCACCTCCACTTGGCTGGAGGGTAAGTCTAGGCAGACCAAGGCAGTGGCTTCCGTCGGGGATCCGGCCAGGAAAGCGGCTTTTTCCCCACTCACCTGCAAACCGCTGATCTGGGTGTAGGGCAAGGGGATCCCTGCCAACTGTCCTGAATGGGGATCCAGATAAGCCAGATGAGACAGCCCGTCTTGTTCATAACAGGCCAGGATGCGCCCATCGCCACAGAAGCCGTAGGTGCTCAGGCCAAACACCCACTGCGGCTCTCCAAACTCCGCTTCCATAGGGCAGAGGGGAATGGGGCCCTGGGGATCCCAGCGATAGAGGTTCCACCAGCCGCTGCAATCGGAAACAAAGTAGAGATCCCCTTGCGGTGACCACTGGGGCTGGAAGATCGACTCGGCAGGGCCACCGGCTAGCTTTTGAGGTTCTCCCAAGCTGCCGTCAGGGTTCACCTCAGACCGCCACAGCTCTGTGCCGTCCCAGGGCATTTGGGGGTGATCCCAGGTCAGCCATACCAAAGTCTGGCCATCGGGGCTGAGGCGAGGGTTGGCATAGAAATTGTGCCCAGAGGCCAAAACGCGCTGGGATCCGCTTTCCAAGTCAATCGAGACAAGGCTGTTTTCCGGCTCTCCCTGGCGGCTGTGATCTTCCCGCACACAGAGGATGCGTCCACGCGCCCGATCCACCACCCCATCTGCATAGCGATAGGGGCCTGCTTCCGTCAGGGGCTGGGGATCTGAACCCGGCAGCAGGCGGTAGAGCCGTTGGTCAGCGAAGTTGCAAAAATACACTACCCCTGCCGACACCCAATAAGCTCCACCCCCATACTCATGCACCCGCGTCCGCACATTGAAAGGTGCCGGTGTCAGCTCCACCAGGATCCCGTCGGCAGAGCGCCGCATCAACACATTGCGCCCTTTTTCTTGCGGGCGGCCCTCCGTCCAGTAGAGATCCCCCTGATCCCAAACCATCTGTCCCAAGCGCAGGGATCCCGTCACCACCAGGTCAGCGGTAATCGGGGATCGCCAAGATCCATAGCCGGCCTGCTGCACCATAGGCTGTTAATTCTCCACCCCAGAACCCCTATTATGCCGGCAGCAAGGGATCCCTGCCTCTGCCTGCAGCCTGCGGGGAAAGGGCTCGGATTCTGGGAAAAGGTATCCCACGATACAATTCTCTCCGGGCCGAATGGGTTTGATGGAACACGTTAAGGCAACAGGGATGCACAACGCTTTCTCGACTGCAGGATTAGCCTTTTCCTCTGTTGAGGTTGGGAAGGCATTCGGTGAAAGCCTCAGCTGAGCGCAGTTGGGCAGGTTCAACACATGGGCGAGGTGATGAGCTAAGTGCTTCCCTCTGTTGGCCGGGCTGCTGCAACAACTGGACTTCTTAATACCCTTTGCACTCACTTCGTTTCGGAGATCACCGATGGCTCTATCATTTAATCGTCGTCAAGTGCTGAAAATGGGCGCTCTGGCCGGAGCCGGGGCTGCCCTAGGGCCGCAGATCTGGGTGAAGCGATCCGTGCCCGCCTACGCCCAGGGAGAGACCATCCGCGTTGGCATTTTGCACTCCCTTAGCGGCACCATGGCCATTTCAGAAACCAGCGTGGTGGATGCGGAAAAGCTGGCCATCAAAGAGATCAATGCCGCCGGTGGGGTTTTGGGCAAGCAGATCGAGCCGATTATCGAGGATGGGGCTTCCGATTGGCCAACCTTTGCCGAGAAAGCCACCAAATTGATCGATGTGGACAAGGTGGCAACGGTATTCGGCTGCTGGACTTCGGCCAGTCGCAAAGCCGTGTTGCCGGTGTTTGAATCCAAGCAGCACCTGCTCTGGTATCCCGTGCAGTACGAAGGACAAGAGTGCTCCAAAAACATCTTCTACACCGGCGCTGCCCCCAACCAGCAGATCGAGCCTTCGGTGGAATGGCTGCTCAAGAACAAGGGCAAAGAGTTCTTCCTGGTGGGATCCGACTACGTGTTCCCCCGCACGGCCAACACCATCATCAAGGCCCAGTTGGAAGCCCTGGGGGGCAAGGTGGTGGGTGAAGACTATCTGCCTTTGGGCAACACAGAAGTTACTCCCATCATCAGCAAGATCCGGGCCGCTCTTCCCAATGGCGGTGTGATCTACAACAGCTTGAACGGCGACAGCAACGTGGCCTTTTTCAAACAGTTGAAAGGGGCAGGGCTGGGGCCGGATCGCTATCCTTCCATGTCCGTCAGCATTGCTGAAGAAGAGGTACAGGCCATCGGCCCCGAATTCTTGGAAGGGCACTTCGCCGCCTGGAACTACTTTATGACGGTGGATACGCCTGCCAACAAGAAGTTTGTGGAAGCTTTCAAGGCAGAATACGGCCAAAACCGCGTCACCAACGACCCGATGGAAGCCGCCTACATCATGGTTTACATCTGGAAGCAGGCAGTGGAAAAAGCGGGAACAGTGGAAATCGACGCCGTGCGGCAGGCAGCCTATGGCCAGACCTTTGATGCCCCAGAAGGCTTGGTAACCATGAACACCAATCACCACCTGACCAAGTATGTGCGGATCGGCCAGGTGCGCTCTGACGGTTTGTTTGATGTCATCTTTTCTACGGATGCCGTGGAGCCGCAGCCCTGGAACCAGTTTGTGGCAGAGACCAAGGGCTTTGCCTGCGATTGGTCAGATCCGGCCAAGGGCGGTCGCTACAAAGTCAGCTAGTCCTGGCCAGGGCTGGGATCCCTTGCCGTTTGGATAGGGTCGGGGATCCCGCCTAGATGCTCGGTTAGCCTCCCTAGTTTAGTTGGAAGGAGGATCCCCTGCCCATGACCTTGCTCCTGGACAGCTTGTTCAACGGCATTAGCATTGGCACCGTCTTGCTGATAGCCGCTCTGGGCTTGGCTATTGTTTTCGGCCTCATGGGGGTCATCAACATGGCCCATGGGGAGCTGATGATGTTGGGGGCCTACACCACTTTTGTGGTTCAAAATGCCTTTCGTCCCCTAGGGGATCCCTGGCGGGATCTGTACATCTTTCCAGCTTTGGTAGCTGCCTTTGCCGTCACGGCTCTGGTGGGACTAGCCCTGGAGCGGGGGGTGATTCGCTTTTTGTATGGCCGACCCTTGGAGACCCTTTTGGCCACCTGGGGCGTGAGCCTGATCCTGCAGCAGTTTGTGCGCAGCGTCAATTGGGTGCTGGCTTTCCGCTTGGGGGCCTTCGCGGTGCTCTTTTTTGGCGGCTGGTGGCTCTTGGCCAGGCGAACGGATTGGCCGCGCCTCAAAGGGTGGACGCTGGCGCTGCTACTGGTGCTTTCCACGGCAATTGCAGCGGTGGGGGGGCGGGTGCTGGCGCAAACCTATGCTTTAGCAGTCACTCAACCCTGGTTTGGAGCCCAGAACAAAGATGTGACCGCTCCCCGTTGGCTGGGGGGTGGGATCCCGGTGGGCAGCCTGTTTTTGCCCAATACCCGCCTGTTTATCATCGCCCTCACTGTCTTCTGCATCCTAGGGCTGTACTTCTTCTTGCAGCGCACCCGCTGGGGGCTGCGCATCCGGGCGGTTACCCAGAATCGGGCCATGAGTGCCTGTGTAGGGATCCCTACGCAAAAGGTGGATGCCCTTACCTTTGCCGTCGGCTCGGGTCTGGCGGGAGTGGCCGGCGTAGCGGTCAGCCTGCTGGGATCCGTGGGGCCGAACACCGGCCAAAACTACATCGTGGATACCTTTATGGTGGTCGTGGTGGGGGGTGTCGGTAAGCTTTTGGGCAGCATTGTGGCAGCGCTTGGGATCGGGATTGCCAACTTTGTCATCGGTTCCGGGACGCTGGCTTTGATTTTTCCCAACGTGCCCATCCTGACCGATACCCTCAACTTTTTTGCCACCACGAGCATGGCCAAGGTGATGGTCTTTGCTTTGATCGTGGCCTTTTTGCAGGTGCGACCTCGGGGCCTTTTCCCCGAAAAAGGTCGTATGGTGGATGCCTAGGGAATGATCTCGCTTGGCGAAAACTCTAGGACCAGACTCTCCATCTTCTACTCCCTCACAAAGCCCATGAAACTGGTTCATTCCCCCCGTGCTGATCATGAAGTGGCTGCTCCCGCCGCGGGTGGGGATCCCAATTCTTCTCGCAAGCTTCTGTGGGAGGCCGGGATCCTCATCGTTTTGGTGCTGGCCTTGATCTTTGTGGCCCCAACTGTGCTGTCTGGCTTTCGGCTCAACTTGTTGGGGCGGTTTCTGGCCCTCAGCATTGTAGCTTTGGGAATCGACCTCATCTGGGGCTATACCGGCATGCTCAGTCTGGGGCATGGGGTGTTCTTTGCTTTGGGGGGCTACGCTCTGGGGATGCACCTGAAATTGCAATTGCCGGAAGGTCAGATACCGGAGTTTTTCAGCCTCTACGGGGTAACGGAATTGCCCTGGTTTTGGTATCCCTTTTATTCGTTTCCGTTTACGGCTGTTGCTGTGGTCTTGATCCCGGCTTTGGTGGCAGCAGCCCTGGGATATTTGGTGGTGAGAAATCGCATTCGAGGGGTTTATTTCTCCATTCTAACTCAGGCCACCACGATTATTTTCTTTAACTTCTTCAACGGCCAACAGCGCTTAATTAATGGCACCAACGGCCTGACCAACTTCCAGACTTTGTTTGGCCTGGATGTCAACTCGTCCGAGATGCGCTTCGCTGTCTATGTCACTACAGTTCTGGCGGTGGTTTTGGCTTACCTTCTCTGTCGTTGGCTGACCAGCGGCCTATTCGGTCGGATCCTGGTAGCCATTCGAGATGACGAGCCGCGGGTTCGTTTTTCCGGCTACGATCCCACCGGCTTTAAAGTGCTGGTGTTTGCCGTGTCTGCTGCCCTGGCGGGTGTTGCCGGAGCTTTGTTTACCTTGCAAACTGGGATCATCTCTCCCAATGCGATGGCCGTTCCCTTTTCCATTGAGATGGTAATCTGGGTGGCGGTGGGCGGTCGGGCCAGTTTGGTGGGGGCGGTGCTGGGGGCTCTGTTGGTTAACTTTGCCAAGAGCTTGCTGAGCGAAAATTTTCCCGAAATTTGGTTGTTTTTCCAGGGGGGATTGTTCCTGTTGGTGGTGCTGGTGCTGCCGGATGGACTGGTGGGTTGGGTGCGCACCCAAGGCAGGCAGCTTTGGGTCACTGTCCAGCTTTGGCGCAGGCGTTTTGCAAATACTTCTCCAGCCTAAATCTGGCTTTCTCTTGAGGATGTCAGTTATGTGCAAGATATAAGTTTAAGGTAAGAGGATCCCATGGGTGAGCCAGCGATGCCAAGTTTCCTCTCCTATTTGATGGGTTTATTTGATGGGTTGAGAATCCGGTTTGACCTTTGGCCTTTCCGTTCTTGGATGTGATCCCTATGCTCACTGCAGCTCCCACCGCTACCCGACAAATTTTACAAACTCAGGATCTCACCGTCAGCTTTGATGGCTTCAAGGCTTTGGACAGGCTGAACTTCTCTCTGGAGGAAGGGGAGCTGCGGGTGGTCATCGGCCCCAATGGGGCAGGCAAGACTACGTTTCTCGATGTGCTGACGGGCAAGGTTAAGCCTACTCGAGGCCGGGTGCTGTTTAAAGGAAAAGATCTGACCAAGCTCAAGGAACATGAGATCTCGATTTTGGGTGTTGGGCGCAAGTTTCAGACGCCGCGGGTCTATCAAAACTTGAGCGTGCGAGAAAACTTGGAGCTATCCCTCAACCCTGACAAAAGGGTTTTTTCCACCCTACTTGGCAAAAAGCATCTGCGACAAGAAACGGATGCTCTTTTGGAAACCATTGGCCTCAGCCGTAAGGATCGGGTTCCGGCAGGGCTGCTTTCCCACGGAGAAAAGCAATGGCTGGAGATCGGCATGGTGATTGCTCAAGATCCGGATTTGCTGCTGCTGGATGAATGCGTGGCCGGGATGACGGACAAAGAAACAGAAGCTACAGGAGAGTTAATTCAATCCTTAGCCCAAAGCCACACCATTTTGGTGATCGAACATGACATGGTGTTTGTCCGACAAATTGCCCGCAAGGTTACCGTTTTACACCAAGGCTCGGTGCTGTGCGAAGGTACCTTTGAGGATGTGAAAAACGACCCGCGAGTGATTGAGGTCTATCTCGGATCCCACAAGGGGAAAAACTAAGCAAAGAGGCTATAGTTCTGTATCTAATCGACTCATGCGCAGGCCTATGAATACGGAAAACGCGACCGCAACACAAAACTTATCCCGAGATGGATCCGGGCCTCTCCTGGAGGTCTCCAACTTGAGGGTTTACTATGGTCAGAGTTTAATTGTGAAGGATCTCTCTTTTAAGATCTTTCCCGGCCAAGCGGTTTGCCTTCTGGGCCGCAATGGTATGGGCAAAACCACCACACTTAAAGCCCTGATGGGACTTCTGAAAGACTGCACAGGCAAAATTGCTTTTGAGGGCCGTCCTATCAACCATTACCCTCCCAATTGGCGAGCCCGCGCCGGTATTGGCTATGTACCTCAAGGTCGAGAGATATTTCCCCGCCTAACGGTTGAGGAAAACCTGCTGGTGGGGCTAGAAGCGGCACCGGACAGAGAACGGATCATACCTGAGTTTGTCTATGACCTATTCCCAATTCTGCGTTCTTTTCTTAAACGGCTGGGTGGGGATTTGAGCGGTGGGCAGCAGCAGCAACTGGCCATCGCCAGAGCTTTGGTGGCAGAGCCCAAACTTTTGCTCCTGGATGAGCCTACAGAAGGGATCCAACCCTCCATCATCATCGAGATTGAAGAAGCCATCACCCGTATTCAAAAGGAGCGGGGCGTTTCGGTGTTGCTGGTGGAGCAGTATTTTGAGTTTGCCCAAAGCCTAGCCGATTATTTTTATCTCATGGAGAATGGATCCCTTATCATGGAGGGGCCGACCAACCAGATGGATGAAGAAAAAGTTCGGGCTCACCTCTCCATTTGAGGGGAAGCCATGTCATATTCACTGCTGATTACTTACCAAATCACTTAATGCTTAATGTCCGCCCATCTTGTGGCCAACTTCTTTGAGATCCACGCTGCTGATAGGACTTTCATAGACGATCCGACCGCCCGCCATCACCAGCAAACGATCGGAGAGCTTGAGAAGCTCGTCCAGATCTTCGCTGATCAGCAAGACGGCAACTCCTCGGTTACGAGCATCCACAATCTGCGAGTGAATGTAATCTACTGCCGCAAAGTCCAGACCAAAACAAGGATTGGCGGCGATCAAAATTTGTGGATCTCCGGCGAGTTCCCGTGCCAAAATGGCTCGCTGGACATTACCCCCCGACAGGTGGCTGATGGGAGTTTGGGCTGCAGGCGTTTTCACCTTAAATTGCTCGATTAACGCGCGGGCAGAGCGCCAAATCTCTTGCCAGATCAACATCCAACCTTTGGCCATAGGATCCCGGTCATAACGACGCAGGGCCAAGTTTTCGCCAACGCTCATGTTGGGGATCGAGGCATTTCTCAGAGGTTCCTCCGGCAAACAGCAAACCCGGTGGCGCACCATTTCTGCGCGGGTGGCCCTGTACAGTTGCCCGTTGATCTTGATCTGCCCGGCTGTAGCCATCCGCTGCCCGGCCAAGACTTCCATCAACTCCCGCTGGCCGTTGCCGGAAACGCCGGCAATTCCCACAATCTCACCTCCATGAACAGTCAGGGTCGCCCCCCGCACAGCGGGCAAGCCATTGTCCTTGTCAGCCTGGATCCCTTCAATTTCCAGCAGAGGGGATCCCCCTTTGACCAAGGCTTTCTCCAACTGGATCTGCACCTGTTGCCGGCCCAGCATCATTTCGGCCATTTCTGCTGTGGATAAATCTTTCACTTGTCCATGGCCGGCCAGCTTCCCACGTCGCAACACCGTCACCTCATCGGCAAAGGCATTCACCTCGCGAAACTTGTGGGTAATGAGCAATACACTCAGGTCGCCAGCTTCCACCGAACGACGCACAAGGCCCAAGACTTCGTCGGCTTCCTCTGGCGTGAGCACAGAAGTAGGCTCGTCCAAGATCAGGATCTTGGTGTTCAAATAAAGCTGCTTGAGGATCTCGACCTTCTGCTTTTCTCCTGCCGATAGTTCGGAAACAAAAGCCCGCAAGTTGACTTGGAAAGGGGCTGTTTCCATAAAATCTGCCAGCTTTTTTTCCTCTTCTTTCCAGTCAATCACCAAAGGCAAATCTGGGCGGGCCAAGACCAAGTTTTCCGCCACAGTCATGGCGGGTACAGAGGTGAAATGTTGGTACACCATGCCAATGCCGTAGTGATAGGCATCCCGTGGGCTGTGGATGGCACGAGCTCGCTTGTCAATACAAACATCGCCAGAGTCAGCATGATAAAAGCCCATCACGCACTTAACGAGGGTGCTTTTCCCGGCTCCGTTTTCCCCAAGTAAGGCATGAAGGGATCCCGGCTTGAGTTTCATCGAGACGTGGTCTAGGGCCAACAGGGATCCAAATCGCTTGGTGAGGTTGACGACCTCCAGTTCCGGGGGGGCTTTCCGTGCTGTTGAGATTTCAGTTTGGGCAGTGGTAGTCATGGTTGGTCAAGATCTCCTGGTTTGGGTGTCTCACGTAAAGAAATCGAGGTCTAGTCGGTTTTGAGTTCCTGAAGTACTGCTATCAAGGCACCTGAATCGGCAACTGCCCCGAAAACCCCGCCTTGCATCTGGATCATCTTCAGAGCGGCGAGATAATTTCCGTAGTCTGTGGCACCTGTGCAATCGGACAGCAACAAACATTCATAGCCCCGGTCGTTGGCTTCTCGCATGGTGGTGTGGACGCATACATCGGTGGTGATGCCCGTCAAGATCAGGTTTTGGATGCCTTTGCGCCTCAGGATTAAGTCCAGATCGGTGGCATAGAAAGCGCCTTTGCCCGGCTTGTCGATGATCACCTCCCCCGGCAGAGGAGCCAGTTCCGGGATAATTTCCCAGCCGGGTTCCCCTCGCACCAGGATGCGCCCACAGGGACCGGGATCCCCAATGCCTGCCCCAATGCGTTGACTGCGCCAGCGCTTGTTTTCCGGCAAATCCGATAGATCGGGGCGATGGCCTTCGCGGGTATGCACGATGAAAAAACCCAGGGCTCGCATTGCCGCCAAAACCCGTCGGATCGGCTCTATGGGGGCACGGGTGAGGGAAATGTCGTAGCCCATTTTGTCTACATAGCCACCTACCCCGCAGAAATCGGTCTGCATATCGATGACGATCAGGGCGGTGTTCTCAGGCCGTAAGTCACCGTTGTAGGGATAGGGGTAAGGTTCTGCCGCAATATAGGATCCCATAGCACCTCTGGCAAATCAATTCAATAAAGAGCAAAGAAAGAGCAAAAGCCCAATCAAGAGGGATATCCAACCCAAGCCTTCGGGTCACCCTGCGCTTGACCTCGGCTCTCCCAAGTTAAAGCTGGGGCGGTGAGCCTTGGCCAGAACCCTGCCAAGATAGAACACAGCTTGCCATTTCTATCCACAGGTTTGTGTCTCCTCCGATTCACTTCACTGCAGAGCCCTGGCTGCACACCTACAGCGAAATTATCGATGTGCGCTCTCCGGCAGAGTTCGCAGAGGATCATTGGCCGGGAGCCATCAACTTGCCTGTACTCTACGATACAGAACGGGCGGAGGTGGGCACGCTCTACAAGCAGGTGGATCCCTTTACAGCCCGCAAACGAGGGGCAAGCTTGGTGGCCCAGAACATCAGTCGCCACTTGCAAACCCATTTTGCCGATAAAGATCGCGATTACCGGCCCCTAATCTACTGCTGGCGGGGAGGGCAGCGCTCTGCCAGCTTGGCATTGGTGTTGTCCCAGGTGGGCTGGCAGGTTACGGTTTTGCAAGGTGGCTACAAAACCTACCGGGCCTGGGTGCGCCGGCAACTGCAGATCTTGCCCCAGGAATTTACCTACCGAGTGCTCTGCGGACCAACAGGGAGCGGCAAAACCCAGTTGCTTGACTATCTGCGCCAACAGGGATCCCAAGTTCTCGATCTGGAAAAGCTGGCCTGTCACCGGGGATCCCTCCTGGGGGCCGAGTGGGGGGTGCCACAGCCCAGTCAGAAGAGCTTTGAAAGTCAACTGGTGCAGGTTTTTCTCCAGTGGGATCCCGCCAAGCCAGTCTGGGTAGAAGCTGAGAGTGCCAAAGTGGGCCAGCTCCATCTGCCGCCTGCCCTTTGGCAAGCCCTTACCCAAGCCGACTGTGTCGAAGTGCAGTTGCCTCTAGAGGAGCGGGTGAAGGGGTTAATCGCCCACTATCCCCACTGGATTGCTCACCCCCAAGCGCTAAAGGGGAAATTGCTGCCTCTGAAGTCCCGTCTTGGCCAGGCCCGCCTGCAGCGTTGGTTTGAGCTGATCGACGCCCAAGACTGGCCGCAGTTTGTGCAGGAGTTGCTGGAGCAGCACTACGACCCCACCTATCGACACGGGCTGCAGCAAAACTTCAATCGCCTTCGGGCCCGGATTGAGCTGTCTGACCTTTCCGAGACCAGCCTCAGGGAAGCTGCTGCTCGCCTCATCCAGATGCCGCTTGGATCCCTGGCTAGGTGAGCACGATAAACTCCAAAGCCCGCAACACCTCAAACCACTCGGAAACTTCCAGCCGAACCGTGGAATCGGCAATCCACCGGCAGCCAGGATAAAAAGACTTGCGGTAGGCCCGAGCGGGATCCTTGTAGTCCACTTCCAATTGAAAGTGATCCGGCAGTGGGCGAGGACGGTAGGCCGACAGCCGCCTCAGGGATCCCTCTACACCTTGGCGGATGGCCCGCAAAACTTGCTGCGGATGTGGCGCAATGACCGACTGGCCCATTCCTTTGTGGGTGACCACCGTCTCGATGTGGGCGTCATAAGCTTTCGCTGCGGCACACACCTCCGCATCTCCGGCTACAAACACAACTGGGACTCCCTCATAGGCAGCCGTGAGGCTGACCAGGTGAAACTCGGCGATGGCCTGGCCGTTCAGCCGGATTTGGCTAACTTCGGTGGTGTAGGTGTGGGCGAGGGGGTTGGCAGCAGATCCGGCGCGGGCATGATAGCCGATTAGGAGCAGGGCATCGTAACTGCGATCCAACTCTTGCACCATACAGTAGGGGTGGCCGCTCCAGCCGCGGATGAGTTGCACCGGCTCCGGCAACCGTTCGGGGATGAGGTTTCGCCCTGAGTCATGGGCATCTTTGACCGTGATCTGCGTGGCTCCGGCAGCCAGGGATCCCTCACAAGCCGCGATCACTGCTCGGGTCATCTGCTCTCGGAATGCCTCGTAACCCGGCTGGCCGATGGTGGCCTCATCCCAATGGCTGATGCCGGCAATCCCTTCAATATCGGCACTGATATAGACCTTCATGCTTGGCTCAGTAGACTCAGCATTGGATTCTGTTGGGCTTCATCCACCCTCGGATGCCCCTCAGCATCGCTCTGGGCAAGGGATCCAAGCGGTTATTTCCCTTGCGAAAGCTGCCCCTGTCTCTGTTACGGATCCCTTCCCTATTCTCAAGAAGCTCGGATGAAGAATAAAGACTCCGTCCCGCTGAGGGGATCAGAGAGCCACCAAAGAAGCAGATACCCCCTGCTGTAACTCCGACAACAATGAGGCCGGACGCCCCTTGTAGGGCCAGGCAAAAGCGTGACGAAAGGCTGCTTCCTGGCAGTGTTTGAGCTGCTCGAAATCGATGATGTCGTGGGTTAGCAGGTTTTCGTACTCAAACGGCAGCCGCACATTGTGCAAGCCGGCGTTGTCGGTGCAGATGGCGATATCCACCCCCGCCTCAAAGCAGCGGTCAAAGACAATCTTGAGGGGCTCCAAACTGGGCAGGGTTCCCGTTTTTAGATAGGTGGTGGGACAAACTTCTAGGCATTGGCCTCGCCGCGCCAGCTCCGGCAGCAATTCTGGATAGTGGAGAGGGATCTGAATGCCGTGGCCGATCCGCGAGACATAGGGCAGTAACTGCGGGTAGCAGCCATCCAAAGTTTCGTACAGGTGGGCAGTGGTTTTCAGGCCCCGGGCCAGCGCATACTTGAACAGCTCAATCCACTCGTCCATCCGTTCACCGTAGGGCTTGTCTCCTCCGGCCAGGTCGATGGCACACACATACTCCGACTCGGCGGCAGCTTCCACCATGGCTCGGTTGATGTGGCTGGGCAAGCGCGAGTGCAAACAGACGATCTGGGTGGTGACGATGGGATACTCTCGCTGTTGACTGGCTTGTCCTACCGTCTCGATTACCTGGCGCATCTGCTTGAGGCGCTCCGCCTCATCCAGGCTGGGATCCGTGCGCAGGTAGGGGGTGTAGCGAATCTCTAGGTAGGCCAGATCCTCAAAGATGTAGGCTCCCCGCAGCAGGCGGTAGATAAAATAGGGCAGGGTTTCCAGGGTCTGCACCTGTTCCACCAGCGTGTGCAGCTCCAGGTAATCCTCGAGGGTGTTGCGCGGGCGGGTGTAGAACTCCTCAAACTCGGCATAGGTGGGAAAGCGCTCTGCCAAAGGGGATCCCTGGCGGTGAAAATAGCGCCACAGAATTCGGGGGACAACCGAACCGCCCAAATGACGGTGCAACTCCGCGTGAAGTGCCATAAACGCTCTACAGTGGCCCGCCAGGGGGCAGACTTGGTTTGTTTAAGTACTATTTCTACTCTTATCCTACTCTTATCCAACCGCCTCAGGCTTGTCCAGGTCTAATCCCGCAAGCCCGGCTAGAAGTTTAGATCGTCAAGCCGATCCCCTGCCCATCGTGATAGGCGGCCAGCAGTAGGTCGGTGGTGGTATCCCAGGCAATCTCCCCCGAGCAGGATAGAGCGATGGCCCCAAAGGAGCGGCGACGTTGGCGGGCCTCTTGAAAAGACTTGGCCATGGCAGCCTTCAGGCTGAGGCCATCTTCCACTCGAATCACAATCCGCGCCGCCAAGCTCTCATCCAAAATATCTTCCCCGACACCAGTACAACTGACCCCCGCCGCCGCACTGGCATAGGTTCCCGCTGGAGTGGCCGAATCGCTTACTCGCCCCACCCGTTCAAACCCCCGCCCGCCGGTGGAGGTGCCGGCACAGATTTGCCCCTGTTGATCCAGCGCCACCGCCCCCACCGTGCCCATGGCCAGAGCAGTGAGAACCCTAGTTGGGGGATGGGTTTGGCGCAACTGCACCCACTCTTGAACCCGCTTGAGAGTGGCCGGGTCATAGACCGGCAACTGCAGCTCCCGCGCCAGCTCTGCTGCCCCTTGTTCGGCCACCACGCGATCCGGGCTTGATTGCAGAGCCTGGGCCATGAGGATGGGATGCTGAACTCGGCTGACGTTGATCACCCCGCTAAAAGACTGGGTGGCCCCGTTCATGAGAGCGGCGCTCATGCGGATTTGCCCATCCGATTGCAAGACCGACCCCGTCCCGGCATTGTAGAGCGGATCATCCTCCAGCAACTGGCAGGCATGCATCACCGCCGCCTCGGCACTCTGCCCAGCCAACAGCAGCTCGTAGGTGCTCTCCACCACCTGCTGCAGGGATCCCCTCACTTTTTCCAGGCTGCTTTCCCCTTCCAGGGCGCTGCCGGCTCCGCCGTGGATGATCAGTTTGGGCTGAGGCATGATGAGATCGGTTACCTTGTGAGAACAGTGGAAGACTATATTTTGATTTTCGGGTACAACATCCACCCATGCATCTGCTCCATCCCAGGGATCCCAACGCAAAGGGAGAGGGAGCCTTAAGATAATCCTGTAGATTTGCTAAGCATAGATACTCAAGGGCGATTCTGGTAAAGGGCTGTCGGATTGCAGCCGGCAGGGATCCCCCTGATGGTATGGCACAAGCGAGGTTACATCCATGGCGCTGCCCAGCTTGCACGAGTTTCCTTGGCTGACCACGGTCATCGCTTACCCTGTGTTGGCCGCCCTATTTATTCCCCTGATCCCAGCACCGGCTGGGGATCCCAGTACCCGCGCCTACGCACAAAAGTTGGCCGAGCGGATCCGCTGGTTTGCTTTGTTCATTGCGGTCACGGATCTGCTGATTCTGCTGGCCGGCTTCTATGTCGGCTACGATCCCGGCCAGACAGGTTTGCAACTGCTGGAGCGCTACACCTGGGTACCCCAAGTGGGCTTGAGTTGGTCGGTGGGGGCTGATGGCCTCTCCATGCCCCTGATCCTGCTCACGGCGTTTATCACTACCCTAGCTATCTTGGCCGCTTGGCCGGTCACCCTCAAACCTCGCCTCTTCTACTTTTTGATGCTGGCCATGTATGGCGGGCAGATCGGGGTGTTTGCCGTGCAGGACATGTTGCTGTTTTTCCTGATGTGGGAATTGGAGCTGATCCCGGTGTACTTGCTCCTCTCCATTTGGGGGGGATACAACCGCCTGTATGCGGCCACCAAGTTCATCCTCTACACGGCTCTCAGCTCCCTGTTTATCCTGGTGGCAGGTCTGGCTATGGCCTTCTACGGGGATCCCATCAGCTTTGACATGACGGATCTGGCCCACAAGACCTATCCACTCACCTTCCAACTGCTGATGTATGGGGCCTTCCTCATTGCCTATGGGGTGAAGCTGCCCATTTTCCCCTTGCACACTTGGCTGCCCGATGCCCACGGCGAGGCCACTGCGCCGGTGCACATGTTGCTGGCCGGGATCCTGCTCAAGATGGGGGGCTATGCCCTGATGCGCATGAATGCGGGCATGCTGCCGGATGCTCATCTTTACTTTGCGCCAGTGCTGATCGTGCTGGGGGTGGTGAACATCATCTTTGCGGCCCTCACCTCTTTCGCGCAGCGCAACCTGAAGCGGAAGATCGCCTATTCTTCCATCAGCCACATGGGCTTCGTGCTCATCGGTATCGGATCCCTGACGGAGATCGGCATGAGCGGCGCCATGCTGCAGATGATCTCCCACGGGCTGATCGGGGCCAGCCTGTTCTTCTTGGTGGGGGCCACCTACGACCGCACCCATACGCTGGAGCTGGAGGAAATGGGCGGCGTTGGCCTGAAGATGCCCAAGATCTTCTCCATGTTCACCGCCTGCTCCCTGGCTTCGCTAGCCCTACCCGGCATGAGCGGCTTTGTGGCCGAGATCATGGTGTTTATCGGCATGGCCACCACCGATGCCTACTCTCTCCCCTTCCGGTTGGTGGTGGTTTTCCTGGCAGCAGTTGGGGTGATCCTGACCCCCATCTACCTGCTGTCGATGTTGCGGCAGATTTTCTTTGGCCCAGAGAACAAAGAGCTCACCGAACACGAAGAGTTGGTGGATGCCGAGCCGCGCGAGGTGTTCATCATCGCCTGCCTGTTGATCCCCATCATCGGCATTGGCCTCTATCCCAAGCTGGTGACCAGCCTCTACGACCAATCCACCAACGCCTTGGTGGCGCTGCTGCGGCAGGAACTGCCCCAAACTGGTGAGACGGTTGCCCAAGCTCCTGCCCTCTACAACAACTGAATGTTGAATTTGAATTGAGAATTGAGGGATGGAAGGAGATCCACTCTTTTTCTATCCCGCATTGGACTTGTGGCTCTCGCCAGCTTGAACTTGCATCCAGCCGAACAAAGTTGCGATTGTCAGTTGGATCCCTGAGGCGAAGGCGGGAGCGGGGATCACCTCTTGGGGATCCTCATGTACTGTCGGCTGCTGCCCGGCAGGGTAGGCGAAAACAACCCTTTCTTCGGGATCCACCACCCACCCCATTTGGCAGCCGTGGGCCAAACCGATCAGGATTTTTTTGACCAGCTTCATTTGATTTTGATTGGGAGAGAAAATCTCGATCATCCAATCCGGGCAAAAGGGGATGAGATTTTGAATGGTGCCATCTTCATCCACAGGGATCCGATCCCAGGGGATCACAGAAATATCGGGCACAATCGCGTATCCGGCGAAGGTGCAGCGCAGCTCTGGAAATGCCATTCCCAGTTGAGAAGGCTCCAACATCTCGTTAATGAAGCTACCCAGTTTTAGTTGGAGACGGCTATGTTTTCCCTGTGGCATGGGCTTCTGGATAATTTCTCCTTTGATGAACTCGCTGGCGGGCTGAGTTTCCGGCTGTTGTAGAAAGTCTTCCAGAGTTAGAGGCTTGGCAGATAGACTGACCATGGCTTTCTCCCATCACGCTGCTATCCGATTAACAATAGACTGAGAAAGTATCAAAGCTGATCAAATCAAAACAGATCCCTGTCACGTTGTTGCCAAGTCATTTGGCGGTCATAAGGGCTTTTGCCGGAAAACAACCCCATCAGCGGCCCCAAAATGGCCCCAAACACAAAACCGCCCGCATGGGCCCAATAGGCAATCCCCCCACCCTGCATACCGATGTTGGTAGGCGTCTGTAGGCTGGCAATGCCGTAGAAGGCTTGCTGGATGAACCAAAAGCCCAGGAACACCCAAGCTGGAATGTAGAGGGTTGTGATAAAAATACCCAAGGGCACCAAGGTTAGGATCTCGGCCCGTGGAAAGCGCAAAATATAGGCTCCCAATACGCCGGCAATGGCACCACTTGCCCCCAGTGAAGGAATGGGGGATCCCATATCGAAAAACCACTGCGTTAGCGCAGCCAAAGCTCCGCAAGCCAGGTAAAAGATGAGGTAGCGCACATGGCCCAAGCGATCCTCAACGTTGTTGCCGAAAACCCACAAAAAAAGCATGTTCCCGCCAATGTGGAGAAAGCCCCCATGCAGAAATTGTGAGGTGAATAGGGTTACCCATTCTGGACGCGACGAAGAGGTGATCTCCCCTCGAAAACTGGCCGTCAACTCTATCGGTACCACTGCCCACTCCCGGAAAAAAGCTGCCAGCTCTTGTGGCGACAGGGTTAGCTGGTACAGAAAAATTAAGATGTTAACGATCACCAGGGCATAAGTGACATAGGCTGTGCGGGTGGTTGGGTTGCGATCTTGCAGGGGTACCACAGTTCAGATCCGGTTGACGTCACCCTCTAGCCTAACCTGTCCTTTCCCACCCCCCAGGCTCACCTCTAAGCCCCTACCTGAGGCTACACTGGGGTAGTCGGCTGGGAGCTATGCTTGCAGACGGATCCCTTACCGACGAACGCATCTCGGCCAAGCTCGCTCGGCAGAGAATGGACTACAAGATAAGGATTTAGAGGAGTGGATTGATGCCCGAGGTTGAAAGCGCCACTGCCCCGCTCAAGTTTTTGATCGTCGAAGATCATCCAGAGGTGGCCCAGAACAACTGTGAGTGGCTGCAACGGATTGCAGCCGATGCTCAGTGCATTACGGTCACCAACCCTATGGACGCCATCCTGCGCTTGCAGCGGGAACAACCGGACTTGGTTGTAGCCGATCTGCTCTACGGTCAAACCAGCGGGGAGCAGTCTGCCGAGCCTGGCCTAGAGTTCCTGCGTCATATCTTTGAGAACTACCCCACCCTAAATGTGATGGCCTATTCCAGCGAGCCGCTGCTGCTAACTCCATTGGTGGGCCTGATCAGCAAACACCAGGGTGGGTTTGCCGCGGTCAACAAAATGGAACGGCGCACCGTGTTTCTGGAGGGGGCCAAAAGCGCCCTGAATGGAGAATTGCGCATGCCGCGGGAGTTGCGCGGTCTTACGAAGCTGACGGAACGAGAAATTGAGGTCTTGAATTTGCTCTGCAAAGAAGCCCTCACCGACCAAGCCATTGCCGATCGCATTCACACCAGCAAGAAGACCGTACAAAACTGTATCCAAAGGCTCAAAGAAAAGCTAGATATTTTCGGCTCTGAGGATGAGATCAACGCCCGCGTTGCCATGTGCATGACAGCTGTTCAGAAAAAGATTATCCAGTGGTAAAGGCTGAAGGCCAGCAGTGACTTGCATCTGCGGCCAGCTCCAGCTTGGGGTACTGGCAAAGGCTTAGTCAAAGCCAGAAGAAGAGAGGCGGAGCTCTCCGGCTGCCATTTTCCAATTCTTCCAGCCATCAGACAGCTTTCAACTGGGATCAGCGGATCCCCAGTGCAGAGGCAAACACGCTGTGGCCCACTATGGCCTCTACCACAACACTGATGGCAAACCCCAGCATGGCCAGCCGTCCGTTCCATCGCTCCGCCTTCTCCGTCCAGCCAATCTCCCACTCCGGCGGGGTATCGCCATCTTGACCGTACTGCGGCACATACCGCGGGCGACTGGCACTCTCCCAACCGGCAGGGCGCTTGGAGTTGAAGAAAGCCATCGAACCAATCACAACAGCAGCCACCAACCCGGCCACCATTACGGCAATGTAGGGGAGGAAGGGATTGTCAAGCATCATTGGATTGTCAAGATAGGGATTGAAGGATGAAAAAGCTCCCAAAAAGGGTAGAGCTGTAACATCTCAAAGCCGAAGAGAAAGTCTGTGAGATGCCCGATGTGGCTCTACCGAAAAGTTCTTTGACAGATTATTGCAGGTTATTGCAGACCTAGCCACTGGGCGAGAGTGCTGGCAAAAACACTGTGGCCCAACGCCGCTTCCGTAGCGATGCTGATCACCAAGCCCAACATGGCCAAGCGTCCATTCCAACGCTCTGCTTGCTCCGTCCAGCCCGGAATCCAGTCGTTGGTGGTGTCGTAGTACTGGGCAACAGAAGCGGAGTCCAAGCGAGAAGGGATCCTGGGAGAAGATTGCATTGTCAATACCTCATATCGATTGCTGTAACTAATCTTAACATCAGGTTACATTTTGTGACAAGTTTCGCTTTCAGGTCAGGGCGGAAGGGATCCCTGGCCGTTGCAACGGTTTGGGCAGAGGGGTTGGCCGAGGGCTGGCCGGAAGCAATGTCATACTGAGGGAAGCAGGCCTTTTGCGCAGACTATGGCGGTATCCCCCCTTTCTTCTTTCAAGCTTGATCATTCTTTCGACCTGGCTGCCCAGGTGCGGTCAGATTTTCCGATTTTGCAGCGCCAGATCAACGGCCACCCGCTGATCTACTTTGACAACGCTGCCACTTCTCAAAAGCCACTGGCAGTCCTGCAGGCGATGGATCATTACTATCGACACTGCAATGCCAACGTGCATCGCGGGGTGCATACGCTGAGCAACGAAGCCACAGATGCCTATGAGGGGGCGCGGGAAAAGATCGCTCGTTTTGTGAACGCGCCTTCTCCTCAGGAGATCATTTACACCCGCAATGCCAGCGAAGCCATCAATCTGGTGGCCTACAGTTGGGGCTTGAGCCATCTGGAGCGGGGGGATGAGATCGTCCTCTCGGTGATGGAGCATCACAGCAACCTGATCCCGTGGCAATGGGTGGCCCAAAGGACGGGAGCCCACCTCAAGTTCATCCAGATCACGCCAGAGGGAGAGCTGGATCTGGAGCACTACCGGTCTTTGCTCAGCGACCGCACCCGCTTGGTGGCGGTAACCCAGGTCTCCAACATGCTGGGATCCATCAATCCCGTCCAGGAGATGACTGAGCTGGCCCATCGCTACGGGGCCAAGGTTCTGCTGGATGCTTGCCAGAGCGTGCCCCACATGCCTGTGGATGTCCAGGCGCTGAATTGCGATTGGCTGGCCTTTTCGGGGCACAAGATGTGTGGCCCGACGGGGATCGGCGTCCTCTACGGCAGGCGGGAGCTGCTGCGAGCGATGCCTCCCTTTTTGGGCGGGGGAGAGATGATCGCCGATGTGTACTGGGATCACGCCACCTATGCGGATATCCCCCACAAATTTGAAGCCGGTACGCCGGCGATTGCCCAGGCGGTGGGGTTAGGGGCAGCCGTAGATTACTTGAGCCAGATCGGTCTGGAGCGGGTTCATGCCCACGAACAAAGGTTGATTGCCCACCTGTTGGACGGGATCCAGCGCATAGCGGGTATTAGGGTTTATGGCCCCAAGGATCCGGCGCGACGGGCAGGGCTGGTCAGCTTTTCGGTGGAGGCCGTCCATCCTCACGACCTGTCTACCTTGCTGGATGAGCAGGGCATTGCCGTTCGAGCAGGGCACCACTGCACTCAGCCTCTCCATTGCTATTTGGGAGTACAGTCCACTGCCCGAGCCAGTGTTTACCTGTACAACACCTTGGCGGAGGTGGATCGCTTTTTGGACGTGTTGGCAGAAGCGGTGGAGTTCTTCAGCGTTGCCCTAAGCTAGGTCGTGTTGATCTTAAAGCAGTACCGACATCTATTTTCTCGTTTTGACAAATTGGCAAGAAACTTCTTGAGTTTTCTCTATCTCGTCAGTGCTCTCTTTTGGCTCAAATATAAAGATCAACACAACCTTGCATTCCTCCCGACCCTCGCCCTGTGGGCAGAGGGCAGGGCTCCTGTGGCTTCTAGCTGAATCTCTAGCGGACGGAGTAGGCTGCTGAGACGGCAGGCAACTGCAGGGAGAGGGATCCCAGCGGGGCCAAGGTGGTGCCGGGGTAGTAAAAAGCGAGGATTTGCGCCGCGTTAAACCCCTGCCGAGCCAGGGTATAGGAGCCGTACTGGCTCAAGCCCACCCCATGGCCGAAGCCGCCGCCGATAAAGCGATAGCCCGCCAATCGCTCCCCTTGTTTGAGAGGCTCTATCCGAAACAGGGTGCTGTACAGGCGGGGAAAAGCCAAGCGCACCTGATCTTTGCGCAAAAGAATGGAGTGGATCCCTTCTGCCGTCTGCAAGTCCAATTGCATCGCCTGCACCCGGCCACTGGCGGAGCGCTCCAGGATCTGCATTCCCGCGATGCTGCTCCAAGTGGGCATGGGGATCCCCAGGTAGTCTTGGCCGGCGCGCAACTGGGTGTTCAGCTCCTCCAGAGATAGGGAGAACTCCCAGCGGAATAGGCGGGATACCCCTGCTTCGTTGAAGCCCTCTCGTTGGGCCAAAAACGCCTGGAAGCTGCTCTCCTGCCGCAAATCCAAGGGCTTACCCGGTTGATGGGCAATATCCGCTTGCCGGCGCAGGTAGGGGCGCGGATCCCCGTCCCAAACATCTTCAAAGGCCGCCGAGATGCCGCCATTGGTAGAGGAATAGACAGCATCCACCAGCTCGCCATTGTAGGTGAGCACCAGGCCACTGGTTTGGCGAATGGCTTCGTCTGCCCGTGGGTGAGTTCCGGTCAACCCCTTGTAAACCTGGCAATGGGTATTGGCGCAGAGCTGATAATCGTCAACCTGAAAGCGGTGGAGGTTCTTGAGGGCGTAGGTGCGCGCCAAAATCGCCTGGGCGGCCATCGCGGCAAAAGGGGCCCCTGGCCCCACCTCGTGGGGAACTACCCCCCGCAAATAGGTTTCCAGAGGCACGGCATTGACCACAGTGTAGCTGCCGTAGGCATTGGGCTGAAAGGTGATGGATCCGGCATAGTAGTGGTCGTTCACCCGTAGATAGCCGGCATCAGAGGTCACCCTGAGGCGGGTGCGGTGGTAGCGAAAGTGTTCATGGATCCAGCTCAGCTCCGCCCGTTCTCGCCGCTCCTGCACCTCGAGCCGCACATGGGGGATCCCTTCTTTCTGGGCATACTGCTGAATCTGGGCCAGTTGTTGCGGGGTGTAGGCGCGGCTGGCCCACACCTGCCATTCTTGCGGCTGGGCGATCTCGGTGCTGATGCCCAGAGACTGCCAATGGTTGGCATTGGCCTCGGCACTCTCAAAGCTTTTGTGGCTGCTGAGAATTAGACGATATACGGTTTCCGGGGAGGTCAGGGCGCGATTGACAATGCCAATGCTGACCCGAGGCGTTCGCTGCGTTTGGGTGCTGCCGTCTGCTTGGGCAAATTCCAGGGTGAGAAGGGATCCCGTCGGCGCTGCCAGCTCCACCTGATCCGTCTCAGAACGGCCAAAGCGTTGCACAATGCCTATGTGCAGGATTGGGTTTTCGGGGGTGGCCGCCGTGGCAAAGGTCTCTTCGCCAACGCCGGTCGCGTCGGCGGCATGGAGCGCCAAGGCCGTCAGCAACAGGCCCAAGCCGGAAATGAGGGTGCTCTGCTTGCAGGACGAAGTCCTTGAAAACCGGCGAGGTTTGGCAGTGGGAGGCTGACAACTGGCCATGGCCGCTTTATCCTAAAACACACCCTGTCGATTTTACCCGCATCTTTTCTGGCCCACCTGCAGTGGTCGCGTTAGCGGTGCGGAGCACCATGGATGCTTTTCCTCGCATGTCTGTTCCCGACGACGGGTTCCCAATCGCCACGGCGGGACGCCGCCCCTCTTTGCACAAGGGATCCGGCTGGCGGCTGGGCTGGGATCCCACCCGTTCCCCTTTTGTTGCGCTGGTGGGGGGAGAAACCTGGGCGCTGGAGCTCACTCAGGAGGAGTGGCAAGCGTTTGTGCAGGGGGTGCAGCGCCTGCAGCAGGATATGGAGGCCATCGCCTCCCAACTGATGGCGGAGGAGAGCATTACGCTGGAGCAGACTTTCCCTGCTTTGACCCTGATAGCCAGCGGCAGCGCCACTGCCTGGGGCCTCTACGTGCAATTGCATCAAGGCCGGCGCGGAGAAGGTTTTTGGCCTGCTGATGTTGTCCCTGAGCTATGCCAGGCCCTCGCCCAATGCTTTCAGGAAGCTCTCTAGCCCCCTGAAGCCTGCAGTCTGGATCCCTGCCTGAGAGAACCCATGGATCTGCACCATCTGCACACTTACATTCGTCCCCGACAGCTTGAGGACTTGACCGCATGGGATCCCGGCTGGAACTGGCTGGCCGGGGGGACTTGGCTCTTCTCACAGCCGCAACCCCACCTGCGGGGACTGGTCGATTTGCATCCTCTGGACTGGAACGAGCTGGAAATCAGCGCAGAAGGGCTAAAACTGGGGGCAACCTGTACCTTCCAGCAACTGCTGCAATACCCTTGGCCACCCCATTGGCCAGGGATCCGCGCCCTGTGCGAGGGAATGGCGTCTTTGGCCTCTTTTAAGGTGGCCCACTTGGCAACGATAGGGGGAAATCTCTGCCTGGCCCTGAGTGTCGGTGTCGTAGCGCCCGTGTTGATCGCCCTTGAGGCCACCTACACGCTGATCGATCTGCAGGGATCCCTGCGCCACATCCCCGCTCAGGACTTTCAAATCGGCCCCCAACAAACTCTGCTGCAGCCGGGCGAAGCCTTGCGATCCATCTGGATCCCGGCCCAACGGCTGCGCGGCCCCAGCACCTTTCAGCGGCTCGGCATCACCCAAACGGATCCCGCCCTGGTGATCGTTGCCGGATCGCGCGATCCCGACTCAGGCAACTATCGCTTCGGGCTCAATGCCGCCCTTTCGCCCCCACAACTGATCCAGATGGGATCCCGGCCCGATCCAGAACATCTTCCCCAACTTTTGGCAGAGCAAGCCCACGGCTGGATCGCGGATTTTCGGGCCAGCGCCCTTTACCGCCAACGCATGAGCGAGGTATTGATTCGCCGCTGTCTGGCAATCTTGCTCCGAGAGTAAGCCTGACCTCCCTGACCAAATGAGAGAGGATAAATTCATCTGCTGAGCTCCCAAAAACGAATGACCCATGAGAGTCCGCGGCGGCAGCAAGTGCCACCCCACAGACAACCGCGAAAATAGTTCACAGTGAACCCAGCTTTATCTGAGCTTAAAACTTGAGGCCAGTTTATAAAAAACTTACCCACAGTTGATAGCCAGTGAGGTTTTGGATTCAGGAGTTCGCGTGATTTGACAGGGAAAGTTTTGGGTCTGCGAAGGGTAACCTGAGACCAAGAAAAGGCTTGAATACCAGGGCAAGATCCTTCGGGTTTAGCCGGGTGCCTGATTTCTCCCAAAGTGGGGCTGAGGCTGTCATGAATCGGTTTTCCCTTCATGAAGTCTATCTCAGGAGAATCCTTTTCCGTCTGGCCACTGCGGCTCCTCGTGGCATGACATTGATCGAGTTGCTGGTGGTCATCGTGATTGTCGGTACTCTCTGCGCGGTGGCCATTCCCAACCTGCTCAACCACATTCGCCGCTCCAGAGTTGCTGAAGCCCAAACAGCTTTGGCGACCATTGGCCGCGCTTCAGAAATCTTCCGCATGGATTTTACGGTTTATCCTTCCAGCTACGCCGATATTCAATTCGGAGGGATCCACGGGGATCGTTATCTGCAAGATCCCTGGCAAGCCCCCAACTATCGTCTCCCCGAAGTTGTTCCTCCCACACCTGGCCCAAGCGGCATTCGTTGGATGACTGAGTCTTACACCTACACAACTGCTGGTGGGGATCCCCTGCGCTGTGACATTGGCCTCGGGGATCGCCAGCAAGAGGTTCTGGTCTCTGGCTACGACCTGCACAACTCCTGCAACCTTTATCATTGACTTGCCTGGGCGAGATTTGGTGGCTTGAGGAGACGGGACTGGGCGGACTTGAACCGCCGACCTAGCGCTTAGGAGGCGCTTGCTCTATCCATCTGAGCTACAGCCCCTTGTCGGACATCCTACCGATCTTAGCCCCCATCCCAGATTACAGCCCTTTTGCAGATGAAGTGGTGCTCAGCCAATTCTTAACGCGCTCCGACTGGGGTTGGTGTTATTCTGAGAGCGCCTTTGAGGGAGGGCGGAGCTTTGTCTGGCGATTTGCTGATCCGAAATGCTGAGCTGCTGGTGCCGGAAGGGGATCCCTGGCGGGGAGATGTGCTGGTGCGGGAGGGGCGCATTGCCCAAATCGGCCCAAACCTCTCGCCAGAAGGGGTGGCAAGGATCATTGACGCTGAGGGCCATACCCTGATGCCGGGGGTTATCGATCCCCAAGTTCACTTTCGCGAGCCTGGCCGCGAGCACAAAGAAGACCTGCAGACGGGATCCTGGGCCTGTGCCCGGGGCGGGGTGACCAGCTTTTTGGAGATGCCCAACACCGACCCCCTGACGATTGACCAAGCGACGCTGGATGACAAGCTGGCCCGTGCGGCCAGCAAGTGTGTAGTCAATTACGGCTTTTTTATCGGGGCCACTGCCGATAACCTAAAAGAGCTGCAAACGGTGCAGGGAGCCTGTGGCATCAAAATCTTCATGGGATCCATGCATGGCCCCCTCTTGGTGGATGATCAGGCGGCGCTAGAACGGATTTTCGGGGAAACGGATCCCAACTTTTTAATTGCCGTCCATGCCGAAGATTTGTCTCGCATCACAGCTCGTAAGGCCCTGTTTGCCGGACGCACAGACGTAGCTGTTCACTCGCAAATTCAGGACGAGGAATCGGCCCTGATCGCCTCACGGCGGGCTTTGGACTTGGCCACCCGCTACCGCCATCGCCTACACATTTTGCACCTTTCCACCGGTCTAGAGGTCGAGCTGCTGCGCCAGCACAAGCCAGCTTGGGTGACGGCAGAGGTGACCCCCCAACACCTACTGCTCAGCACCGCCGATTACGCTCGTCTGGGATCCCTGGCCCAGATGAACCCCCCCCTGCGGGATCCCGCTAACCTGGCCCAACTGTGGCAGGGGCTGCACGACGGGATCCTGGATTGCATTGCCACCGACCATGCCCCTCATACTTTGGAAGAAAAGGCTCAGCCCTATCCCCACTCCCCTTCCGGTATGCCCGGCGTGGAAACCGCTTTGCCTCTGATGTTGACGGCAGCCCAGCAGGGGCGTTGTACGCTGGCGCAGGTGGTGCGGTGGATGTGTGAGGCGCCGGCCCGCCTCTACGGGATCCCTAACAAAGGACGACTGCAAGTGGGCTACGATGCTGACTTGGTGTTGGTGGATCGCCATACCCCCAAGCCGGTGCGGCGAGAAGAACTGTTGACCAAATGCCGCTGGAGCCCCTTTGAAGGGTGGGAGCTGGTAGGCTGGCCACTGCTAACCCTCGTGGGCGGGCAGATCGCCTTTCAAAATGGCCGTGTGGATCCCTCGGTGCGGGGAAAGGCCCTGCAATTTCAGCGCTAGCCAGGGATCCCTGGCGTTCTATCTATTCCATCTAAAAGTCATCATCCATACCCTGGCAAACTGTTGGCCAAGATTGGGATCCCGAGATCTGTCTCCTTTCTAGGCTCTAGCGTTCCGCATCACCGAGGGGAGCGGGCTCCATCACCAGAGGCGCTGCGGTTCTATTCACCTTGCAGGGCAGAATGCGGTTTAGAAAGCCGAGGATCCCCCAAACCCAACTGACGGTGATCACCCAAAAGATCCACAGCCCGCTTGCCCACGGTTGCGGCAAGTCCAAGGCCATCCCCCCAATCATCGGGCCAAGGGCAAACCCCGCCGACCAACAAAGAGAGTTGACCGACAGATACACTCCCCGCAAGTGATCCGGTGCCAAATCCGCCACCAAAGCAGAGGCAGAGGGGTTGTAGCTCACCAACGCCAAAGAGAGCACCGCCAGCGCCAAGACTGCCACCACCGACCCCAATCCCGCCGCCAGACCGCTAAGCCAAACCAAGAGAAATCCTACCCCCCACATCAGGGCGGATCCCTGCAACCCTTGAATGCGCGTCCGGCGATTCAGCCAACGGGCCACCGGCATCTGCAGCAGAGCAACCAAGGCCCCATGTAAGGCAAACAAAATGCCGATTTGCACCTCTGGGATCCCTACCCCATTGCGGAAGTAGAGGGGCATGCTGCTGCTGAGCTGAGCGACATAGGTGGTGAACAGGATATTCGACAGGCCAAACACCAAGAGGGAGCGATCCCTGAGAGCGGTTTTCCAACCTGCCAACACCGGCTCTGCTGCCGGACAAGTCGCCCGAGTTTCCCGGATAAAAAACCAAAGCACCGCCAGAAAGATCAGAAAAGTGACACCATCGATCACAAACAAGAGCCGATAGGCCCCCGTCAGAGCCACCAGCGTGCTGGCCATAGCCACCCCAAGGCTGAGGCCCAAGTTGTCCCCCAGACGGTTGAGGGCGTAGGCTTCGTTGCGCTGCTCGCGGGTGGTTAGATCCGCTACAATCGCTTCTGCAGGCGGCCAGTACAACCCCTGCCCCAAACCTGCAGCCACATTGGCCAGAGCAAAACTCCAGAAGTTATGGGAGAGCGCAAACCCAAACGACCCCAAGCTGGAAATGGCCAGGGAGAGGATCAAAGTGGAGCGGCGCCCCCAAGCTCCATCGGCCATCGAGCCGCCCAGGATGCGGCCAAACACCCCGGCAAAAGCCATAATGCCCAGCCCCAAGCCCACTTGGGTGGCGGTCAGCCCTACCTGATTGACAAAAAAGAGGGTGGCATAAAACAGGGTAAAGCCGGTTCCGGTTTGGGAAAGCAGCCGACCGACAAAGATTAGCCAAACCTGAAAACTGAGCTTCGGCCACCAAGAAGGGATCCGCATGTTGGGTGCAGTGGGGGAGGGCCTACCTAGCCTACGGGATCCCGTTCACCGACGCCAGGGCAAGAACCCTGCTCCGACTCTGACAGGTAAGCTGAAAATCTGCCAAGCCAAGCCTGATGTTCGTTACCGGAAGGCTCTTCACCCAGCGAACCAGCAGACAGGGCAACCCATTCCCCCAACTCCAGATATTCGCTCAACAGCCGCGCCAACTTATAAACTCGATAATCGAGCTGCACCAAGCTACTTTTCATCTGCCCCAAAACACCCAGTCCTCTTCTAAGCCGACTCAACGCTTTTCCCAAAACTTGCTGAGCAGGAAGCCAGTCCCTGCCTCGCCACAGCCGAGCCGTAGCTCCCTTTTGCCCACAACAGGGTGCCTGTAGCTCAGCCGCAGACCTGGACAAGGCTGGAAAAAGCTGTGCCTTACAGTCCTAACATTAACAATCGTAAAACAATTGCAAATAAAAAGTCATCCACCTGCTTGCCTTGCAGGAGCCAACCCAAGCGCTAGACCAAGAGAGCCGCGGTTTTTTTCAAGTCAGCACGGGTGTCTTTGGGGCAAGGGATCCATCCGACAAGCGCCAACCGACTGCCAGTTGCTTCTAGCTGACGGCCACGGGCGACTTAGCCGCAGCAGCAGCGCGATTTTCCTCTTCCTCAGGGGGGACAACGGCAAACTCGATGTGGTTGAGCAGGGTGGTCACGAAGGCGAAGAGCAGGAAAGGCAGAGAAATCACCAAAATCAGGGCAATGGTGAGAAAAGCGTAGAGGGGGCTATTCATCAGGGAGAGGGCAGCGGCCAAGCTGGCAAAGATGACAATCAGCCAAATGATGATCTGGCCGTAGATATCTCCAAAGGAGAGGGTACAGGTGAAGCGGTAGCGGGTGTGAGTGTTCATGGCAGTTCCTCTGGATAGCCTGGATGGTTTGATCCTAAGGGCAGATCAAGCCTCAGCCTGAGAAATATGTCGAGATTTTAGACGAGAGACGAGAAGATGCCTCTCTTTGCTAAGAAATATCTCAAGAATCGGCTGAGAAAGAGGGGATCCGCCGTCTGGAAGGAGGCAGGATGCTACCCTCAAGATTGGGAACCGTTTCTTGCAGGCAGCAGCCATGTGTATTTGTATTCACTGCTACTACGTGGATCGCTGTACCACCTACCATGCCGTGGAAGCGCAGCATCAGCAACCTCATCTCACACTGACGCCGGATTTTGAGCCGCAGGGCCCCCAGATCAATGTCAATATCCGCAATGGGGGCACCGAGATGGAATGGGATGTGGTGGGCTGCCAGAGCTTTCGCGAGGAACGGAACAAATGGGCGCGACTTCGTCCCTATGAGGCGGTTCCCACGTAAGATCCAAGAGCGGCCTGGATTTCCAGGGAGTTTCTTGCCCGGCCAGGTTAGAACTCTTCAGTTTGGCAGTTCGGCTCTCCCAGTCTGAGAGGTTTGATGGGGGCTGGAGAGGTTTTTATCGAGTTTCGAGAGATTGGAAGACTATGATGCTGGCCTCAAGCCCTACAGCGCTGCCAGTGGATGCCCGTCAACAGGTGAGCCAATTCATGCAGCGCCTACAAGATGACATCTGTGCCCGTCTGGAGGCCCTAGACGGAAAAGCCAAGTTTCGGGAAGACCGTTGGGAACGCCCTGGAGGAGGGGGCGGGCGCTCGCGGGTCATTCAGCAGGGAGACGTGTTTGAGCAGGGGGGAGTCAATTTTTCCGAGGTGTTCGGATCCCATCTGCCCCCTTCGATTCTGAAACAGCGTCCAGAAGCGGCAGGGCATCCTTTCTACGCCACAGGCACCTCTATGGTGTTGCATCCTCGCAACCCCTATGTGCCGACGGTACACCTGAACTATCGCTATTTCGAGGCGGGGCCGGTTTGGTGGTTTGGGGGCGGGATGGATCTCACCCCCTATTACCTGTTTGAGGAGGATGCGGCCCATTTTCACCGCACCCTCAAGGCAGCCTGTGACCGCTTGGATCCCGTCTACTACCCAGTTTTCAAGATCTGGTGCGATCGCTACTTTTTCCTACCCCATCGCGGCGAGGCGCGCGGTGTTGGCGGCATTTTCTTCGACTATCAGGATGAACGCCCTGGGCTGCTCTATCGGCCCGAAGGTCAGGCGGAAGGGGATCCCGAACAACTGGCTTCTGAGCCACCATCGTTACAGGTGCGGGTGGGATCCCGCAGTTGGGAACATCTTTTCCAGTTGGTGCAAGCCTGTGGCGAAGCCTTCTTGCCGGCCTATGTGCCGATTGTGGAGCGGCGGCAGGGGATGGAATGGGGGGAGAGAGAACGGCAATTCCAGCTCTATCGTCGCGGGCGCTACGTGGAGTTCAACTTGGTCTATGACCGCGGCACGATCTTTGGACTCCAGACCCAGGGCCGCACCGAGTCGATTTTGATGTCTTTGCCGCCATTGGTGCGCTGGGAATATGGCTACGAGCCGCAACCGGACACGTGGGAAGCTAAGCTCTACCAGGTGCTCCGCCAGCCCCAGGATTGGGCGTAGGCCGGCCATACCTTGTCTCCGCCTTTGAGGATCCGCTGCGTGCCTTCTTCTTTGCCCCTCACCTACCGCTTTCAGCCGCCTCGACAGGTCGGCTTGGGATCCGCACCTGTGTTGGTGATGCTGCACGGGATCGGCAGCCACGAGGGGGATTTGTTCCAGTTGGCCCCCTATCTGGATCCCCGGTTGGCGGTGATTAGCTTGAGAGCCCCTATTCCTTGGAGTGTGGGCGGGAGTGTGGGCGGGTTTGCCTGGTTTGAAATGGCCTGGACGCCAGAAGGGCTGGTGGGGGATCCCCAGCAAGCGCGCAATAGCCTCAAGCTCCTGAGCCGCTTTCTGGAACAGGCGCTGCCCAATGGGATCCCGGATATTGCCTTGGATCCCAGGCAGGTGTATTTGCTGGGGTTTAGCCAGGGGGCGATCATGAGCCTGTACTTGGCTCTGACCCAGCCGGAGAAGCTGGCGGGGGTGGTGGCAATGAGTGGGCGCCTATCTCCAGAGATCCTGGCCGAGGCGGTGGAGCCGGAGCGGATGAAACACCTGGCCATCCTGGTGGTTCATGGCACTGCTGATGCTGTTTTGCCGATTGCTTTTGGCCGCCAGATCAGGGATTATTTTGCCCCGCTGCCACTGAACTTCACCTATCGCGAGTACGAGATGGGCCATGAAGTTTCCCCGGAGAGTCTGCGCGATATTCAGGTGTGGTTGCAAAATCTATTGGATAGAAGAAATTTGGAAATGAAACCCTAAAGAAGTCTGACTGAAATTGGGATGACTCTAATTCAGGTGTTGGGCAAGGCTTCGCAGCGCTTGGCGAGATCCTCAATAACCTCAATAGCGCAGGCCCGGTTCTCGCCACCTTTAGGGCTTTGAGGGCAAGTGGTAGGGATCCGTGTCCTACTCGGTTTTCCGGCTCTCCTTCGGATTCGGATGCCAGGATATTAGTTGTTTCAGGTTAGGGTGAGCGCCTGGGTTACATTGCTCCGCAACACTGACGCGACCAGCGTTTTAGGTGTGGGTGCGGTGTCCTAGGTTGTGTTGATCTTTCATTTGAGCCAAAAGAGAGCACTGACGAGATAGAGAAAACTCAAGAAGTTCCTGGCCA
>NZ_JANSIN010000023.1:0-39668 GCF_047462115.1 Synechococcus sp. R50.1
GACGTGAAACGCATCAGCGGCGAATCTACTGGCAGGGTGACCTGCTGGCAACCTAGCTCGGTGCCAGGCCCACCACCCTAACCCAATCAGTAGGGGAGTATCTTGATCAAGTGATAGTGGTTGAGAGCTAGTTTTTGTTCATAGCTCCTCTCTCTTTATAGGAGAGGAGCTCAGGTTTTGCATAAGGTTTCACCTGTCAGTTCAACAGGCTAGATCCCATCCCAAACATTCCTGCATCACCTGGCCCAATAGGTACAGGGATCCGCAGATTACAGCTGGTGGCTCAGTGAGGTTTTTCGGCTTGAGCAACTGAGCCCGAAGAGCGGAGAGATTGGGCAGTGCCCGTGCCGAGGCGAGATGAGGCTGCAGAGTCTGGGCTAGCTGAGCAAGTTGCTCGGGATCCGTCCCAGAGTGGCCGGCAATTGGCAGGGCAAAAAAGCAATCTCCCGGCCGCAGCAGGGTACTGAGAATGCCCTGGACATCCTTGGTGGTGAGGATGCCCATATACCAGGTGAGGGGGCCAGGTTGATACTTATCCAGATAGCGACGGAGAGCCTGGGCAGCGGGTAAGTTGTGGGCTCCATCCATCAGCAACTGGCGGGATCCAATCTGCACCCGCTGTAGGCGCCCCGGCCAACGGGTGATGGCAAATCCTTTTTCGACAGCGGCATCCGGGATCCGCCAGCCCTGTTGCTGTAGGGTTTCCACAACGGCAAGGGCTACTGCTGCATTGGTGAGTTGTACATCGCCGCTGAGGGGCAGGGTGAGGAGCTGCCCTCGCCAGTGGACGGTTTGAGGCTCTGACCATCGCAGAGGTTCGACCATCTTCAGGGGGCTTCGCAATTGCTCTGCCTTGGCTCGGATAACTGCTGTGACCTCTGGGGTTTGGGGTGCGCACACTGCCGGGATCCCTGGCTTGAGAATGCCCGCCTTTTCAGAGGCAATTTGGGGAAGGCTGTTGCCCAAGCGCTGCCAATGATCCCAGCCGATGGAGGTGATGGCCGTCACCACCGGCTCGATCCCGGCATTGGTGGCATCCAGCCGACCCCCCAAGCCCACCTCTATCACCGCCACATCCACCTTTTGTCGGCGGAAGTACAGCCAAGCGGCGGCGGTGATAGCCTCAAACTGGGTGGGGGAAGCCTCGTTGGGGGTATAGGTTTGTAGGCAGTCTCGCACCTGGGCCAGCGCTTGGCTCCAGTCGTTGGTGGAAATGTATTCCCCGTTCAGCCAAATCCGCTCCCGCCAATCTACTAAATGAGGAGAGGTGTAACGACCCACACGATAGCCTGCCGCCCACAACACGTGGCTGACCCAGGCACAGACGGATCCCTTGCCGTTGGTACCGGCTACATGGATGGCCGGGATCCCAACTTGGGGCTGTCCCAGGCGCTGCAGCAAGACTTGCATGCGTTCCAGGCTGAGGTCCACACCGAAGTGACTCAGCGACTCCAGAAACGCCGGCCAATCCCAGTCTGGGATGCGAGGCAGGGTTAGGGACAAATCACTCTGGCTCAAGCAAAGACTCCGTCTTGCTGTGGAAGTGAGGTTTGGGATTTTTTAAGGATCAGCAATTCTAGAGGTTCACCACAAAAGCGTCGCGGATGCCCGGCTGCTTGAGCACCTCTTCCAGGATCCCATCGGGCAGAGGATCATCCAAGCTGAGCACCATCACTGCATCGCCGCGGATGATCTTGCGGCCCACTTGCATGCTGGCGATGTTGACATTGTAGGCTCCCAGCAAGGTGCCAATCCGCCCGATGATCCCCGGCATATCCCGGTGCAGGGTCATCAGCATGTTGGCGGAAGGGGGCACATTCACCGGGAACTCGTCGATCTGGGTGATCCGCACCTCTCGCTCCCCAATCAACGCCCCCGAAACCGAGCGGATCCCATTGGGGCCATGGGCAATCAACGTCAGGGATCCGGAATAATCTTTCAAAGAGGGATCTCGAGTTTCGACCACCCGAATGCCCCGTTCTTTGGCCTCGATGGAGGCGTTGACGTAGTTGACCCGCTCCCGCAGCGCCAGCGTCAAAAGCCCTTTGAGAGCGGCAATGACGATCGGCTGACCATCTTTTTCTGCCAGATCTCCCTGCAGGCGGATCTCCAACTGGTTGACGCGATCCCCCGCCAATTGGCCAACCAAGTTGCCCAGGGTTTCGGCCAAGTCCAGGTAGGGTCTGAGGTTTTGCAGCACCTCTGCCTGTAAGCCGGGGATGTTCACAGCAGAGCGGGCCGGCAGCCCCAGCAACACATCGCGGATCTGCTCGGCCACATCGATGGCCACGTTCACCTGGGCTTCTTCGGTGGAGGCCCCCAAGTGGGGAGTGAGCAGGACTTCCTTGCCCAGAGAAAACAGCGGAGAGTCCTTCAGGGGCTCGTTGGCAAATACATCCAAAGCCGCTCCGGCAATTTGACCGGATTTCAGGGCTTCGTACAGGGCTTGTTCATCCACCAAACCGCCACGGGCGCAGTTGATCAGGCGGGCGGTCGGCTTCATCATGCGGAAGGTTTCGGCGTTGAACAGGTTGGTGGTTTCAGGGGTTTTGGGAACGTGCAAGGTGATGTAGTCCGATTCCTGCACCAAAGTTGTGAAGTCCACCAGGCGCACCCCCAGTTGCTCTGCCCGCTCCACGGACAGATAGGGGTCATAGGCCAGCAGCTTCATCCCCATCGCCTTGGCAATCTGGGCCACATGGGATCCAATCCGACCCAATCCGACAATCCCCAGCGTTTTTTTGTAGACTTCTACGCCGACAAACTCTTGCCGATTCCACAGGCCCGATTTCAGAGAGGCATTGGCATCAGGTATGTGGCGGGAGAGGGCCATCATTAAGGCAATGGCGTGCTCGGCAGCGGCAATGGTGTTGCCCTCTGGGGAGTTGACCACCAGGATCCCGGCTTTGGTTGCGGCAGGCACATCGATGTTGTCAACGCCAACGCCCGCCCGCCCGATGATCTTCAAGTTCGTCCCCGCCTCGATCACCTCTCGGGTAACCCGTGTACCGGAGCGCACCATGATGGCATCGTAGTTGGGGATGACCGCGATCAACTGCTCTGGGGTGAGCTGAGTTTGCACATCCACCTGAGCGACTTGGGAGAGAATGTCGATCCCCGCCTGATCGATGGGATCTGTGACGATGACTCTGGGCATAAGCAGCGCTGGTCTAGTGGGATGGAGGGCAGTAAGAAGCAGGGATTAGCGCAAGTTGAGGTGGATCTCACCGGCTGAGCCAAACTTTGACCCAACCCCAACCGGCACACCTTAATCTACCGCGAAAGTCCGCCGGTCAGTCGAAGGCTCGCTTCTGTGGAAAGCTGCCAGCTCCCAAAGGTTCTGAAGGCCGACAAACCCATCGAGCTGGCTCGGAGGAGAAATGGGCGCACTAGGACAGGGATCCCACCGGGGCAAGATATTTTCCGTCTATGAGAAAGATGCCATTGGCAAATTGCACGCTGTAGGTGCCCAACAGCCGTCGCTGCAGGATCACCCCTTGCTCGTGCAAGCGGATCAAATGGGCCGGGCGCAACATCGGCATTGGGTCAGCCGTTTTTAGGTAAGGAGGCATCTCCACCACTTGAACCGTTGCCCCCACCGGCAGTAAACCTTGGGCTTCAGACATAATGGGAGTCCATCCTGCAGCCGTTTCTAGCTTAGGTGACATACTCCTGCACTCATGCTGATGCAAAGCGCTCCGCGCCGCTAAAGCGAAAGAGTGCGAGCTTCAAGGACTCCGTCCCGCTGACGCGAACAGTGACTCCTGTTAAGGACATTTCCTGAGCTTTAAGAACGGGATGCCCCACCGCTCTCTGCTTATCATAGCGCAGGAATCTCCGCCTCTCATCCCGACTCCCATGCTGATACATAGAGGGCGGGACTTCTCGGCGGTCTAGCTAACCCGAGCAGGATGGCAGCCCCAGGGCGGATCCCAGAGGAGCCGAACAGATTGGATCCCTGAGCAGTTATTGTAAGATTTTTATCTAAATACCAGAATTAGTCAGATAAAAAAGTAACATCTTGCCAAGGCAAGTTGGTTTCTCCAAACAAAGAAGAAGCAGCCAGCCTTTCAGGGTACTGCCAACTGATCGCCAATCTGCTACCATACCATGACCTCTCGCTACCCATTTTTTGTGTCCTTGGATACAGAAACCTCATTTGCTGAGGCAATTTAGGGGTTTTCTTGCCGTGGAGCTGTGGGCACAGGGCTTGGTAAGCTCACCTGTGGCCTATTTGCCAGCCGGATCTTTGCCGAAACTCTGTAGGAGTGTTAAGAATAGTTACGTTAGTTTACTATCTTCTCAGTTTCATATTTGTCCTTCTTCAGCGCTGCGAAACGACCATGCTAGATCCCATTCCCCCCCCAGCCCTTGAGGAATATCTCTTGCAAACGGGCATCATCGACCGTTCTCAACTGAGCCTGGCCAAGAAGCTGCAACATCGCCAGCAAGGGCCGTTGCTGATGATTCTTTTGGAGTTGAGTTTCATCGATCTGGAGCAGCTCAGCCGCCTTTTGGATTTGGGCCGCACCTACCCTTTTGACCATGCTGCAAACGCTGGATAGTCTTCAGCCCGACTGGCAACAAGCTCTGGCTCGGTGGTCTACTGCGGAGCAGGGATCCCTACTGCTGAAAAGCTGTGGGGGAAAGGATCCGGCGGAGCTGCGCAGTGTTTTGCAACAGGTCTGTGCTCCTGTCCAGCCTGTTACGTTGTTAACGGAGGGCTTAGAGGTGGTGGCCGGCCCACTGACGCTGCAAAGCTGGGATCCCCAAGCAACGGGGCATTTTGCCCACCTCTATCTGGAGCGTTCCGCCTCTACCTCGCACCTGAGTCGTTTGGCGGCTGTTGTTGCTCGGTTGCGTGCCCCCGATGGATGTCCCTGGGATCGGGCCCAAACTCCGGAGTCTCTGACCCCCTACATTCTCGAAGAAGCGTATGAGACGGTAGCTGCCATTCGAGCCGGGGATCCGGCGGCGATTGCCGAAGAGCTGGGGGATTTGTTGTTGCAGGTGGTGTTGCAGTCTCAGATCTTTGCCGAGCAGAACCACTTTGATCTGGAAGCTGTGGCTGCGCGAATTGCCGATAAACTGATCCGCCGTCACCCCCATGTGTTTGGGGATGCTGTGATGGCAGATCTTCCGGAGTTGCACCGCTCTTGGGAACAGATCAAGCAAGGGGAGCGACCGGATCAAAGCCTTGGCCAAAAACTGCTGCACTATGCCCAAAGTTTGCCTCCCCTAATGGCTGCCCTGAAAATTTCCTGCAAAGTGGTGGGGGCAGGGTTTGAGTGGCCAACGGTGGAGGGGATCTGGGCCAAGATCCGCGAGGAAGAAGCCGAGCTGCGTCGAGAATTGGAGAGGGATCCCCCCGATCCAACTCGCCAGGAAGCCGAACTGGGGGATCTGCTTTTTGCCCTGGTCAACTTGGGCCGTTGGTACGGTTTGGATGCTGCCCAAGCTCTGGCCCAAACCAATCTGCGCTTTGCCCGTCGTTTTTTGCGCATGGAAGAGCTGGCTCAGGAACTGCTGGGATCCACGCCCGGCGGTGGCAAAAGCTCCCTTCTGAAAGGGCGCAGTCTCCAGGAGCTGGAAGTCCTCTGGCAACAGGCCAAGCAAGAGTATCCCTAGTTTCGTTTCTGGATGTGGGGTTGAGCCGGTGCCAGCTCTGAGGGGGTATCCGCCCACACAGTCTTGGGGCAGGTTTTCTTCGTAGGGTAGGAGCTGTTCTGAGCACCTGTCTCTACGTCGGCTATGTCTCCAGTTTCTTCCTTTGAGCAAGCTGGGATCCCTTGTCTGGATTTGACCCCCTTTCGGGAGGGCACGGATCCGCTAGGGGTTGCAAAGGCTTTTGGGGCAGCCTTGGAGGAGGTGGGGTTTGTGGTGATCACAGGGCATGGGATCCCGGAGGCCATCATACAAACAGCCTACGAGAGAGCGAGGGCTTTCTTCGACCTGCCGCTGGAACAAAAAATGGAGGTGGTGACTCCGGATCGCGTCAAAAACCAGGGATACCTGCCGATTGGCATCGAAAGTGTAGCCGCTACCCGTGGGGCAGAGGTTCCCTACGATCTCTGTGAGGCGCTGGTGTTCAATGACCTGTTTCGGGAAGATCCACAACGGCCCCAAGCAGGGGTGGATCCGGATTCGGGCAACCTTTGGCCCACCCATCCAGCAGGACTGCGGGCTGCTCTTCTGGCTTATGATGCGGCTCTGCTTCAGCTCACCCAAACCTTGATGCGCATGGGCGCGTTGGCTTTGGATCTGCCGGAAACCTATTTTCTGCCTTTTATGGAGGGGAAAGGGGGAGTGCTGCGGGCTGTGCATTATCCTGAACAGGAGGTGGAGCCCATCCCGGGACAGCTACGCTATGGGGCTCACTCCGACTACGGTGGCTTCACGATTCTGCGACAGGATGGGGCGCCGGGAGGGCTGCAGGTGTACTCCAAAGCAGGAGAGTGGATTGATGTGCAGGCTGTTCCCAACGCCTTTGTCATCAACGTTGGCGATCTGCTATCCCGTTGGACCAATGACCGTTGGCGCTCCACGTTGCACCGCGTGGTCAATCCACCCCGATCGGCTTTCGGTTCCAGTCGCCGCCTGTCTTTGGTTTACTTTACAGCTCCTCGGGACGATGCTTGGATCGAATGCCTGCCCACATGCCAGAATGCAGCAAATCCCCCTCGCTATGCTCCTGTACAGGCTGGGGAGTACATCCGCTCTAAGCTGGAGGTTTCGATGATTGGGAAGGCAGGGCAAAGCTCTCGGAGATCTCAAACTCGGGATCCCTGAAGTCTAGAGATCTCGGGCAGACGATGCAACCGCTTCTTGGCTTTGATCTGGGAGCAGTTTGGGTTGCCTGATCTCGGTGCTCCTTTGCCTGTGATAAAACTCCTTGCCCGTCATTTGGCCAACCTGTGCAAATTCAGATCCGCCATCTCATCGAATATCGCTACAGTCGTCCAGTCCAACTGGAGCCCCATACGGTGCGATTGCGACCGCGCTGCGACGGGATCCAGACTCTCCTGGCTTTTGAGTTGCAGGTGGATCCGCAGCCGGTGGGCCAATCGGCGCTGGTGGAGCTGGAGGGCAACGCGGCAGTTCGGCTTTGGTTTGAGGATCCCACCGAGCATTTGCGCATTCAAACTCAGGCCACGGTGCTCACCCTGCGGGAGAATCCCTTCGACTATCTCCTCTGCGATTGGGCTACCCATCTCCCCATCGACTATCCCAGCACGCTGGCAGCTCAACTACAGCCTTATCTGACAGCTCAGGCGGATCCCGGCATCCAGGCCTTGGCCTGGGAGCTATGGGATCACGTGCAGGGGGAAACGACGGCTTTTCTGCCGACGCTGAACCAGCGCATCTATTCAGAATGCCGCCACATCTTGCGGGAAAAGGGGGATCCCTGGCCTGCTGGCTTGACTTGGCATCGCAAAACCGGAGCCTGCCGCGATCTGGCCCTGTTGTTCATGGAGGTCTGCCGCAGCGTGGGCTTGGCCGCTCGCTTTGTCAGTGGCTACCAAGTCAGCCCCTCACGGCCTTCAGGGGAGAGCAGGGGTGGAGAACCCCCAGAGCCTGTGCGCCGTCATCTGCACGCTTGGGCGGAGGTGTACTTGCCGGGGGCCGGTTGGCGGGGCTTTGATCCCACCCAGGGGTTGGCCGTGGCCGATGGTCATGTGGCTTTGGCGGCCAGCGCTTACCCCAGAGATGCCGCTCCCATTTACGGCCATTGGCTGGGCAAGGGCGTTCACAGCAGTATGAGCTACACCATCCACATCCAGGCGGGATCTTCTGCGCAAAGCCAAGCCCAGCTTGCTGCAGACAGCCTGAGCACTCCACCAAAAGTTTGGGGCTGAAGCCGTAGAGCTTCAACTTGGCCGGATCCCAAAGCGAAAATTTGAGATAGCATAGCCTAGCCAAGATCTAGAGAATCTGCCGAGGGATCCCGTTGACCCAGTCTATTGATGTCCCCACCAGCGTTGATACGTTTTTGCAGGAGTTGGCCGCCATTCAGCAAGTTGGGCCGAAGCGAGTGGCCATCCTGGGCAGTCGTCATGTGCCCATTACCCACCAGTATTTGATCGAGACCCTCAGCTATGCTTTGGCCCTCACGGGCAATCAGATCCTCACCTCTGGGGCCATTGGCACCAACTTGGCCGTCATTCGGGGGGCGATGCGGGCGGACATGAAGTCCTTGACGGTGATCTTGCCCCAGAGTTTGGAGCGACAGCCGGCAGAGTCGCGGGCCAGCCTGGAGCAGGTGCTGCATCTGGTGGAACATCCCGAAAACGACCATCTTCCCCTGGCGGAGGCCAGCCGCCTGTGCAACCTGGAGATCATCGGCAAGTGCCAGCAGTTGATCTGCTTTGTCTTCCACGACAGCGTCACGCTGCTGGATGCCTGCAAGCATGCTGAGGAACAACACAAGTTGGTCACTCTCTTCTATTTCGACTGATTTGCCCTTCTACTTTCTTCCTCGGTATTGAGCTTGCGGCAGGGGGAAGTGTTCTTGTAGCCAGGCTTCAGCTTCTGCCGGAGTGGTGAGTTCGCCGTTCAGGGTGAGGCAACGCAGTTGCTCCAAAATGGCTTGGAAGGGGCGACCTGGCTTATAACCCAGACGACGCAGATCGTGGCCGTTGAGCAGCGGCTTCACCCAGTACCACTCCTGCAAATAGCGCCAGATCAGCCGCCGGGCCGGCTTGGGGGCGATCCCGGCCACCAAAATCACTGCTGGGATCCGCAGCCCCTGCAGCAGTTGCACCACCTGGGCCGGAGAGAGGGTGCCGGGATCCAATTGGGCCAACAGGGTTTGGTAATAGGAGGAATGGCTGAGGCGTTCGATGCCTGCTTGGGTGAGGTGGAGTTGGCTGGCCACCTGGGGGGCTTGGGGCAGCGTGAGGAGGAGAGCCTCTAGGCGCAGTTGCCAGATCTCCTGGGATCCCAGCTCAGGATAGCGGCGGCGAAAGTGATAGGCCCAGCGGCCCACCCGTTGCAACCGCTGACACAGGGAGGGATCCCACTCCAGGTCGGGGTGAATACAGCGCAAAGCTCCCCATTCTGCCAGCCGCTCAAAGGCTTGGGGCCAATCGCGGGCTCCGAGAATATAGGCCAGCTCCTGCTTGAGGCGATCCCCGCCGACGGCATCGTGCAGACCACTGGCCACGGCAGCGCGGATCCATTTTTCTGTAGTCGAGTCCAGGGCGAAGCCCAAGCGCACCGCAAAGCGCACCGCTCGATAAATGCGGGTGGGATCCTCGATGAAGCTGTTGGGGTGTAATGCCCGGATGATCCCCTGTTGCAGATCCGCTTGTCCGCCGAAAAAATCCAGCACCTGTCCTCGCTGGGGGCCGTTGAGGCGCAAGGCCAAGGCGTTGATGGAAAAATCCCGCCGATAGAGGTCTTGCTGAATGGATCCCATGGCCACTTCGGGGGGAGAGGCCGGGTAGGGATAAAACTCCGTGCGGGCGCTGGCGATATCCACACAAAAGCCGCCTGGCCAGATCAAGGCCGCCGTTTGGAATTTGCCGTGGATCTCCAGCCGCGCTTCTGGGAAGTGCTGTTTGAGCGCTTGTCCCAAAATCAAGCCCCAGCCCGGGGGATCCGTCCCATCCGGGGCCGGAGAGTAGGGCCCATCCACCACCAAGTCCAGATCCAGCCGCTCCAAGCTGGGTGAGGGCTGCCGTCCCCACCGGTGCAGGAGCAGATCCCGCACCGTTCCCCCTACCAGATACAACCTCAGGCCCTTTTCATCGGCGATGCGGGCGGCCTGCTCCAGCAACTGTCGATGCCGTTCCGAGAGAGCCGCGAAGGTGAGATCCAGGGGGCAGGAAAGGGTGGGCAGAGCCAACTGCGGTGAGAAGGCCGGCAACTCGTGCAGGTGCCGCAACACGTCGGTGCGGGTAACAATGCCCACCAACTGGCCGTCCTGAAGCACCGGCAGGCGGCCAATGTCCCACTGCACCATCAGCCTTTGGATCTCCGCCAGAGGGGTGTCGGGGGAGAGGGTTTTCACATCGGTGGTCATGTAGCCCTTGACAGGGGCATGGCCAAACCCGTGGTGCAGGGCGATATCGATATCCCGCCGCGAGATCACCCCCACCAAGCGGCCTTGAGCGTCCACCACTACCAGGCCGGAATGGCCGTAGCGCAGCAGCACCCGCTGGGCCTCGTCGATGGTGATCTCCGGTCGGATGGTGCGCACCGGAGCCGACATCAAATCTCTGGCCGTCACCGGGGGCGGGATCCGCTCTTGGACAGCCTGCCTGAGGGTTGCCATGACTTGGGCCGGATCGGGCAAAGGCTGCTCTGGGGCGGCTTTTAGCGTGGCTGCTGCGGCACAGTCGTGTCCACCGCCGCCGTAGAGGGCCATCACTTTGCCCAACTGGGCAAACTCCTGCCGCGCCCGCCCGATCAGGCTGAGCCGCTCCCCCTGCCGCGCCACCAAGAGCAGCACATCCACTCCCGTCAGATCCATCAGCCGCATCACCAGGCCGGCCAAGCCGGGCACAAACTCCGGCAGCTCCAGCAGCCATTCTCCCAGGCGATACTCCCCCACCTGCTGCACCTGCATCTGGGCCAACCCCTGGCTGAGCAGCTCGCGCATCTCTGGGGTGAGGCCATCCCCCAAAAAGCGCCGCAACAAGACCAGGTTTACCCCCTGCTGCAACAGCCAGCTCAGGGCGGCGGCATCCCGGGCGGTGGTCTCCGGGAAGGTCAGGGATCCGGTGTCCATGTGGATGCCCAAAGCCAGCGCCAGCCGCTCAAAAGGACTGAGCGGGATCCCAGCAGCCTGCAGCCGCTCCACCAGCAAGGTACAGGTGGCCCCCACGGCCTCGATATGACCGTTGACCTGCTGCTGCGGCCAAAAGCCATCCGGTGGGGTTTCCGGATCCCGGATGTGATGGTCAAAAATCTCAATCTGGGCGCCAGGGACACTCAACCAAGCGGCAGCTTTGCCCAGGCGATCCGGATCGTGACAATCCACCACAATCCAGCGCTGCACCTGTCCCGGATCCACAGAGCGCAGCTCGATGAGGGGAAATTCATCTCGGTACAAGGCCAAAAACTCCTGCACCCCCGGCAGGGATCCACCAGTCAAGGCGATGCGGGCACCCGGATACAGGCGGGCCGCTCCCACCGCCGCCCCCAGGGTGTCGAAATCCGCCGATTGATGGCACAGGATCAGATCCATTGCGGCAAGAGTTGTCGTTTTCCCCCCTTCCATCCTGGCCTAAGCCGGGATCCCTCTTGTTGGAATTGGACGAGGAGAAACGAACGGCTGCCCGACTTCGAGGGGCAAGTGGAAACCTTGAAGTTTCGGGATGAGTGTCGAGTTTTGATCAAAAAATGGGGTCTTTAACCCCGTCCTACGGCTATGCAGAAGCAGGCCAGTAGCGTGGGGAGTTATGTCCACAAGGAGCTTTTACAGCGTCGTCAGCTCCTTTTCTTTTTCTGCCAGCAGCTCATCGATCTTTTTGATATAGCGGTCGGTCAGCTTCTGGATGGCATCCTGCAAGCTTTTGGACTCATCTTCAGACAGCTCGCCATTTTTCTCCCGCTTGCGCACCGAGTCAATGCCATCCCGCCGGATGTTGCGGATCGAGACTCGCCCCTCTTCGGCCAGCTTGGCCACCTGTTTGCTCAGCTCTTTGCGCCGCTCTTCTGTCAGGGGGGGAATGTTGAGCCGCACCACCTTGCCGTCGTTGCTGGGGGTTAGACCCAGGTCAGAGGCGACAATGGCCCGCTCAATGGCTGCCAAGGTCGAGGGATCAAAAGGCTGGATCAAGAGAGTGCTGGAGTCTGGCGTGGTGAGGCTGGCCAGGGCCTTGAGGGGAGTGGGCACGCCGTAGTACTCCACCTGAATCCGATCCAGCAGGCTGGAATTGGCCCGCCCGGTGCGTACCGTATTAAAGGAGCGCTGTGTGGCTTGCACAGCTTTGTTCATCAACTCCTCAATCTCAGCTAGCTCCACGGGGTTTTCCTCGCTTTCAAAATCAGTTTCCAGATATCAGGCTCTGGCAGCAAACCTGGCACCTCTACGGTGAGCCTGACCTCAATTTTACTGCCTTGTTGGGATCCAGATGGGATCCCGTTCCTCAGAGCTGCACCTGCAGTCGGCGAATTTCCGCAAAATGCCCCCCAGTGGGATAGTACGAGCTCAAAGCTTCCCCTATACTGCTCTGCAGTTTACTGCACAACACAGGCACAACAAAGTTTTATGCTCTCTCGCCAAATTGGTTCTTCAACAGCCCTAACCTGGCTGATCGGCAGCTTGAGTCTCTTGGGTTTTGGAGCGGCTGCGGCAGCCTTGGAGTTGCAGATTGTGTCCCCCAACGCCTATAAAGTGCCCTACCTGGGAATTGATGGCGTCTTTACCCTGGATACGTCTCTGGAACAATCTGCCAACGATCCGCGCAATCCGAAGCGGGTGAAGTTCGAGAAGATGGAGTTTTTCTCCTTTTATGCCGACCTGGAAGGGAAAAAGCCCCTGGCGGAAAAATGTCGCTACGCCTATCGGGGGGCTGCGCCGGATCCCTTCTACTACCCTGAGCGCTCCTTAAGTTCCATCTGGGATTTGTTTCAGTTGCAGCCTGGAGCAGACGCCAGTTGCGAGACCTTCACCTATGTGATTCTGCGGGCACCCCACGGGGATCCGGTGCACATGCACCTGCGCTACGGAGGCCGCAACAGCAGCTTCCAGGAACTTCTGAACATCAGCACTCTGCCGGAGGATCCTGCCAACTTCAACCCCTGGTGGAGCACCTACTGCGCGGAGGGGGTAACCGGCTGCGATTGAGGGGCTGGGCGGCTCACAACTCCTGCCGCGCTTCCAAGGCACGGGCCAGGGTGACCTCGTCGGCGTATTCCAGCTCGGATCCCATGGGCAGGCCGAAGGCCAGGCGGGTCATGCGCAAGGTGGGGGCAACCGGCTTCAGGTAATCCTTGACCACGTGCATGGTTACTTCCCCCTCTACGCTGGGGCTGATGGCAAAGATCAGCTCCTGCGGTTTTTCCCGTGCCACCCGAGCCACCAGCTCGCGGATGTGCAGTTGATCGACCCCGATCCCGTTCATGGGGGAGATGAGGCCGCCCAAAACGTGGTAGAGCCCCTTGAACTCGCGGGTGCGCTCCATCGCAATCAAGTCTTTGACGTCGGCCACCACGCACCACAGCAAGGGATCCCGCTGTGGCGAACGGCAAATCTCACAGGGATCCTCCGCTGACCAGTTGAAGCAGATGGAACAGTGCCGAACCGTCTGCTTGGCTTCCAGCAGGGCTTTGGCCAGGGCCTCGATCTCGCCGGCAGGCCGGTTGATCAAGTGGAGAGCTAGGCGCTGAGCGGTTTTGGAGCCAATGCCGGGCAGCCGTTGCAGCTCTTCGATGAGGCGAGCCAAGGGGCGAGTGTACATACAGAGTTAAGCAAGCGGGGTTAAGCAAGTGGGGCTCAACCCAGTCCCAACCCCGGCAGACTGATGTTTCCGGTCAGCTCTTCCATGCGTTTGCGCATCGTCTCAGCAGATTGGGTGTAGGCGTTCACCATTGCTGTCAGGAGCAAGTCTTCTACCACATCCACCGACTCCTGGAGCACTTGGGGATCCAGAGAGACTTTGAGAGGTTCTTGGTTGCCGTTGACCGTCACTTTCACCAGCCCATTGCCGGCTTCGCCGACGATCTCCATCTCTTCCAGCTCTTTTTGCAGCCTTTGGGCGCCATCGCGCACCTCTTGGGCTTTCTTGAGCGCTTCTTGGATTTTGCCGAAGGGGCCAAAGCCTCGAGTCATGGGATCCTCTCTTGGGTTATCCAGATACTGCTGTTCTACTCTACCCGTTTCCCCATCGCCGGTGAAAGCACTCGCAAGTCTGGGCAGAGGTGCTTGCACCGCTAACGCGACCGGTCTTCCTTAGGTTGCCCTTAACTCTGGCGGATTATCCTCTCAAGAGAAGCCAAAGATCGACTCAAAAGCCCATCTGCTCATCGGTGTTCGCCGTCTGGAGGTGCTATGGCTCAATTGTTGCAGGATCCCCGATCTCAAGTAGCCCAGCCCAGTTCAACTCGGGTGGAGCCTTCTCCCTGGCGTTGGCGGCGCTGGATCCCGGAGCGCTGGTATGTGCATTTGGGCCTGGTACTGGCCTGTTGGGTGTTGGGGTTTCCGGTGTTGTATGCCCTGATCGTGAGCACCCAGAACAATGCCGAGGTGTTCCGCTATCAATTGACCTTTGGCTCCTCTTTTGCCTTCAACTGGCATCAGGTGATGGTGGCGCGGCACTTGGGCCACTACATGGTCAACAGCACCATCGTGGCGGTGGCAATCACGGTGGGCAAGACGGTTTTGTCGCTGCTGGCCGGGCTGGCCTTTGTGTACTTCCGCTTTCCGGGCAAAGGGCTGGCCTTCGGCTTTGTGCTGATCACGCTGATGATGCCCACAGAAATCTTGATCATTGCCCTGCTGCGGTTGGTCACCAACTTGGGCTGGGGATCCACCTACTACGCTTTAATCGTGCCCTTTCTGGCCAGCGCCACGGCCACGTTTTTGTTCCGCCAGCATTTTTCCAACATTCCCCGCGAGCTGGCGGAGGCGGCCCAACTGGACGGGGCCAACCCGCTGCAATTTCTCACCCAGGTGCTGATCCCCTTGAGCTGGAACGCCATCGGGGCGCAGGCGGTGATTCACTTCGTTTACGCTTGGAATATGTACCTGTGGCCCCGCTTGATCGTGCAAGGCCGAGAGCGACAAGTGGTGCAGGTGGGGCTGCAATCCCTGCTCAATCTGGATAGCTCGGCCTCCTATGGCCCCATGATGCTGGGAGCGATCATCGCCAGTATCCCGCCGCTGCTGGTGTTTATTGCGCTGCAGAAGCCCTTCATGAGCGGGTTAGCCCTCAATCGCGACAAGTAAGCCCTTAGGTTCCCTTTCATGCCCAGAGATCTACGCCGTTTTATTGCTCTGCTGGAATCCCGTGGTCAGCTCCGCCGCATTTCGGCAGAAGTGGATCCGGATCTGGAAATTGCCGAGATTGCCGATCGCCTCTTGGCCTGTGGGGGGCCGGCGCTGCTGTTTGAGCGGGTGAAGGGATCCTCAATGCCGCTGCTCATCAACACCCTGGGCACGGTGGAGCGCATCTGCTGGGCTTTGGGAATGGAGCAGCCTCAGGATCTGGAGGAACTGGGGAAAAAGCTGGCCCTGCTTTACCAGCCGCGGCCACCGCGGAGCTTTGCCCAGGCGGTGGAGTTGGGACAGGCGCTGCTTAGCGTCTTCAAAGCGAGACCCAGCCGGGATCTGATCCCTCCCTGTCAGCAGGTGGTGCGGCGGGGAGAGGAAGTGGATCTCACCCAATTGCCCCTGTTGCGGGTCTACCCCGGCGATGCCGGACGGGTGCTGACCTTGGGCCTGATGGTCACCAAAGACCCGGAAAATGGGATCCCCAACGTGGGGGTGTACCGCCTGCAGTTGCAAAGCCGCAACACCATGACGGTGCAATGGCTGTCGGTGCGGGGGGCGACTCGGCATCTGCGCAAAGCGGCGGCCCTGGGCCAAAAGTTGGAGGTGGCGGTGGCGGTGGGGGTGGATCCGGTGGTGATTCTGGCGGCGGCCACACCCCTGCCGGTGGATCTGTCGGAGTGGCTGTTTGCCGGTCTCTACGCCGGAGAAGGGTTGCACCTGGCCCAGTGCAAAACGGTGGATCTGCAGGTGCCGGCCCATGCTGAGATCGTTCTGGAAGGCAGCATCACCCCTGGGGAAGTGGCCCCCGATGGGCCTGCCGGAGATCACATCGGCTACTACGGCCCCCGCAACGAGCAGGCTCCTCTGATTCGCTTCCACTGCCTGACCCACCGCCGGGATCCCATCTACCTCACCACCTTCAGCGGCAAGCCCCCCAAAGAGAACGACATGATGGCGCTGGCCCTGAACCGCATCTACACCCCCATCCTCAGGCAGCAGGTGCCGGAGATCGTGGATTTCTTCTTGCCGATGGAGGCGCTGGGCTACAAGGCCGCTATTCTTTCCATCGACAAAGCCTACCCCGGCCAAGCGCGGCGGGCAGCCCTGGCCTTCTGGAGCGCTTTGCCCCAATTCAGCTACACCAAGTTTGTGATCGTGGTGGACAAAGACATCAACGTCCGGGATCCACGGCAGGTGCTCTGGTGTCTGTGTTCGCGGGTGGATCCGCAGCGGGATGTGTTTATTCTGGCGGACAACCCCTTTGACACCTTGGACTTTGCCACCGAAAAACGGGGTCTGGGGGGCAAGATGGGCATTGATGCCACCACCAAGATCCCCCCGGAAACCGATGCTCCCTGGCGGGAGCCCCTTGCTCCAGATCCGGAGGTGGCCCGCTTGGTGGATCGCCGCTGGGCAGAATATGGCCTGGCGGATCTCGATGGGCAGCCGGCGGATCCCCGCCTGTTTGGATACGATCTCTAGGCCCGCAGGGCCTCAATGGGATCCAGTTGCGCCGCTTTGCGGGCCGGGAAAATGCCAAAGACTAGCCCAATCCCAGTGGACAGGGAGAACGCCACTCCCACTGCCACCCCATCGACTTGGGTCGCCAAGGGGGTGAATACCTGCACCGCCACCAGCAGGCCACTGCTGAGAAGGATCCCGAGCACTCCCCCGGTCGCGGCAATGAAAATCGCTTCGGCGGCAAATTGCTGCAAAATCTGGCGGCTATCGGCCCCGATCGCCTTGCGCAGCCCGATCTCATGGGTGCGTTCCGCAACTGAGATAAGCATCACATTCATGATCCCCACCCCTCCCACCAGCAGGGAGAGGGCCGCCGTGCCCGTCAGCAGCACCCGCAACAGGCTCAAAATCCTGGCCGACCCATCCAGGAGCACTTTCTGGTTGCGGATGATGAAGTCATCTTCTCCCACCAATTGGTGCCGCTGGCGCAGCAGGTTGCGGATTTGGAACTCGGCAGCAGGCAGATCGGCTTCAGAGCGGGCCGAGACGAAAATCGCCGTCAGCTCTGTGCCGTAGGGGGAACGCCGCCCGACCAACCGATTGGCCACCACGTCCACCGGCAGAAACACTCCGGCATCGCTGTTGCCAAACACCGTCGGCTTCGAGCGCAAAGTGCCGATCACCTCGAAAGGCAAATTGTTCAGCAGGACGGTCTCCCCAATAGCAGCGGCAGGGTCCAGGCCGAACAACTGGCTGGCGGCATCGCTGCCCAGCACCACCACCGGGCGCTGTTCCTCGATATCCGAGGGCAAGAGAAAGCGGCCTGCCTCGATCTCTAAGTTCAACACCGACAAATACTCCGGCCAAGTGCCGGTGGCCTCGTAGCGGCGATCCACTCCACCTCGCACAGCGCGCACATTGGTGCCCAGGCTGGGGACGGCTGCTGACACGGCAGGCACTTCCGCAGCAATGGCTCGCACATCCTCCAAAGTGAGGGGGCGGATGTTGCCGGCATCGACCAGGCCCAAGTTGGCCGAAAAGACGATCAGCAAGTTGGTGCCCAGAGAGCGAAATTGATCCACCGCCATCTCTTGGGCAGCATAGCCAAATCCGGCAATGGCCACCACCGCCGCATTGCCGATGAGGATCCCGAGCATGCTCAGCCCGGTGCGCAGGCGATGTCGTCGCACCATTTGCCAGGCCATTTTGGCCGCCGTTGCCAGGCTCATGGCTGTTGCTCCGCTCTTTTAATCAAAGTCTCTAGGTTCACCCCAGGAGGCAGGGCAGTAAAGACCCGATCCCCTGCCTGCAGACCAGAGAGGATTTGGGTAACTCCACCCTGAGTGATGCCCGTTTCCACGCGGCGATAGACAGGTTGCCGGCTTTGGGGATCCAGCAGGAGCACGCCTTCCTGGCTTTCCTCCCGGAGGATAGCCACTGAGGGCACCGTCAGAGCCTGAGGCTGGGGATCCCCAATGAAATCCACCGAAACAGTCATGCCGGTGCGCAAAAAGTCGGCCCCAGGCTCCGGTTCAACGAAGACCCGAAAGACGGTTACCTCTCGCACCACCACCGTAGCGGGTGCAATCCGCTTCACCCGCCCCTGCACCAGGCGGTCGGGGTAGGCCAGGGAGCGGATCTCCACCGGCTGACCCACCCGCACCTGAGCAATCTGGGCTTCTGGCACTTCTGCCCGCACCTCAATTCCCTGAGCCAGCGCCAAAATGGAACTGGAAGAAGCTGCGGTGGCATCGGAAGCTGCTGTTGTGGGAGCTACAAAGGATCCCACCTCGGCAAAGCGCTGCACCACCACACCGGAAAAGGGGGCGCGGACTTCGGCCTCGGCCAACCGGGATTGCCGTTGGGCCAGCTCGGCTTGTGCCTGGGCAATTTGGGCTTGAATTTGCTGTAGGGTTTCCGGGCGGCTCCCCAGTTGCAATCGCTCCAACTCCTGTTGAGCAGCTCGCAAATCCGCTTGCGCTTGTTCCAGGCGGGCCGAGCGTTGATCCAGCTCGCTGCGGGCTATCACCCCCGCCTGCACCAGGGCCTGAATGCGCTCCAACTCCCTCTGGGCCAAGTCCACCTGCGACCGGGCAGCATCCACCCTGGCCTGGGCCGCCGCGATCACCTGGGGGCGTTCTCCGGCCTGTTGCTCCGCCAGACGAGCTTGCAGCTCTTGAATGCGGGCTTGGGCTTGGCGAATGCCACTGGCGAGATCGCCGTAGTCCATCCGGGCCAATAACTGCCCTGCCACCACTTCATCTCCCTGATCCACCAACAGTTCCGCCAGGCGACCCGACTCGCGAGGGCTGACATTCACCTGGCGGAGCGGCTGCACCTGGCCGCTCACCCGCAGGCGTTGGGTGAGATCCACCACTTGAACCGGTACCGTCAATCTTTCCAGCCGTTCTGCCCTCTGCTGCTGCAGCTGACGCTGGATCAGGAGACCGCTGCCCCCTAGGCCGGCCAACAGCAAGCCCAAGAGCATCCAACCGAAGGGAAATCTCTGGCGGCGGGGTTTGCTCTGGGGCAGAGGCTGCTCTGCAAGCTTGGGAGTAGACAGGGATCCCGTCTTGGGCTCATCGGTGTGCAGGATCACAAAAGTCTCCCGTTTGTAACAAAAGCTTTATCTTTGTCTAGCCTATTGGAAAAATGGGGGAAGCGTAAACACAGTCTCCCACCTCTTGAGCTCTATGTCGGCCAGCTCTGTACAAAAAACAGCGACGATTGTTACCATGGTTAACTGCCGGTAGCGCGGGAAAGCCATGAACGTTCGCATCAATGCTGAGGAGATCATCCGCTCCATTGAAGCTGCCCAGATGAAGTCGGATCTGCCGGAGATTCGGGTTGGGGATCAGGTACGGGTGGGAGTTCGCATCCAAGAGGGGGGCAAAGAGCGGGTGCAAGCCTTTGAGGGCACGGTCATTGCCATGCGCCACTCCGGCATTAACCGCACCATCACGGTGCGCAAGGTTTTCCAGGGAATCGGCGTGGAGCGGGTTTTCCTCATTCACTCCCCGCGCATCGAGTCGATTCAGGTGCTGCGGCGAGGTAAAGTGCGCCGGGCCAAGCTGTTCTATTTGCGGGATCGGGTGGGCAAAGCCACTCGTATCAAGGCCAAGACAGAGAGTGCGGATAGCAAGGAACAGCTTCTTTGAAAGGTGGGTGTACCTGCTACACTGGGTAGGCGGGTGTAACCTTTGGCCAATGCGTCCTTAGTTCAGTTGGTAGAACGTCGGTCTCCAAAACCGGATGTCGGGGGTTCGAGTCCTCCAGGGCGCGCTAACCGTCAGACCCCCTTCTGTGGCGATGGCTTCAGGTGGGGACACCCCATCCAAGGTGGTTTTTGCAGCCATGAAGTCCGTCAGTGTACCCAACCTACTCCCTGCGCTGCTGCTGGGGCTGCTGTTTTGGCTAGGGATCCCTATCTGGCCTGGATCGGGTGTGGTGGCAACGGCAGCGAGCAACAGGGTAGATCACGAGATCGATCGACTGTTTGAGGAGGCCTTTGCGGCTACTCAGAGGGGAGATTTTGCCCGGGCGGAAACCCTGTGGACTCAACTGTTGCAGATCCAGCCTGATAATCCAGCCCTGTGGAGCAACCGGGGCAACGCCCGTGTCAGCTTGCACCAACTGCAGGCAGCTCTGGAGGATTATGCTGAGGCCATTCGTTTGGCCCCTGAGGCACCGGATCCCTATCTCAACCGAGGGGCTGCTTTGGAGGGGTTGGGGCGGTGGCAGGAGGCGATTGCAGACTACGAACGAGTGTTGCAGTTGGATCCCAACGATGCGGCAGCCTACAACAACCGCGGCAATGCGGAAGCAGGGCTGGGCCAATGGCAACAGGCTTTGGCCGACTACCGCCGCGCCACAGAATTGGCTCCCGACTACGCCTTCGCTCAGGCCAACTATGCTTTGAGCCTCTACCAGGTGGGTGAAACAGAAGCTGCTCTGCGCTTGATGCGGGCTCTGGTGCGCAAGTACCCGAAGTTTCCAGATATGCGGGCTGCTCTCAGCGCCATTCTTTGGGCGCAGGGTCGCCAGGGAGAGGCTGAAAGTCACTGGGTGGCTGTGCAAGGACTGGATCCCCGCTACGCCGACCTGGAATGGGTGAAAACCGTCCGCCGTTGGCCACCGGCAATGGTGGCAGCTCTGGAGCGTTTCCTTTCTCTCAAGTAGTGAGGCTTACGATTGCGGCGGAGGCACTCTGGGTCTTGACTCTGCGCATTGACGAAACAGTTGCTGGGGATCCCCGCAGCCAGAGTCTCAGGTTACATCCTGTCTGGGGGGATGGAGATTGCTAGATTGGGATCAAGCCGAGGGCGGATTCCAGCAGCAGGCTTAACCCAGAGCCAAGAGAGCGCAGAGGGATCCCAAAGGCTTTCAGCGAGCTGTGAAAAAAACTGTGTAAGGGATTGCTTCCTGCGACACCTTTTCGCCTTCTTCTTCGTCTGTTTCAGTCCTATCGCGGCGCGTGGTATCAACGTGAGTGCAATGGCTTGTTTCTCTCGCTCTTCTTCCTTCTTCCCTGATGGGAGAGGGAGGCTGCGAAATCACTGGAGCTGGGCAGGGCTGTTGCTCATGGTTCTGCAGCTTGGGCAACCCGCCGTGGCTCAGACGGAAACCCGAGTTTGGAGCGGAACCGGCCAAATTTTGAGCGGCCAGGGGCAGGGGGCGACGGTGCAATTGATCTTGGAAACGGGTGGCGGGCGTATCTGGAGCCAATCGGGGCCGGCCTTGGATGCACCCTTTTCCGGCGGCCATATTTCGGTAACCAGCGGCGATGGCACTTGGCAAATCCAATCGCAAGGGGATCAGTTGTTGGTTACCTTTTACCGCGGCGAGCAGATCATCCGCTGGCAACTGCGGCCCATGGGCGAGATCCCCAGCTCTTCCCCTTCTACGCCATCCAGCTCCCTGAGCAGTGACCCCGCTCAGCCTGTAGCGCTGCCTGTCCAAGAGCTGGTGATTCCAATACTGAAGAATTTGCCCGGTACCCCCTGAGGGATCCCTGCCCCGCCGGTTCTCGACCCATGAAACCTGGTGCGTTGGCCGCTGGGGCTATCAAACCTGTGGCCACTGGAATGGGCTGGGATGATTTTGGGGGCGGTGGGCCTGGGGATCCTATCCCATCGGCAGTTAGCCCGCCTGTTGTTTAGCTGAGCAGCGGGACACAGGGCAGGGGCAGTTGAGCCGCTGCCGCCGCATCCAGCAACCACAGCAGCCGTCCTCTAGGGTTTATGCGCTGGCAGGGTAGGTGGGCCTCGGTGGTCAGCGCCTCTTTCACGATGGGGGCTTTGTTCGCTCCGGTTACCAGGAACACCACCTGGGCTGCCTGATTGAGGACGGGATAGGTCAAGGTTAGACGCGGCTCCTGCCCTTTTTGCCCCACCGTCACCCAGCGGTGCTGCACCTGCAGAGCGGCTGTGTCGGGAAACAAGGAAGCTGTGTGGCCATCTTCCCCCACTCCCAGCCATACCAGGTCGAGAGAAGGGCACTCTGTACCGAAAATCTGCCGCAGGGTCGCCTCGTATTCGGCAGCATCGCGAAGGGGATCCCCTGCTTGGGTGGGCATAGGGAAAACTTGAGCTGCCGGGATCCCGATCTGCTGCAGCAGGGTTTCTCGTACCATGCGGTAGTTGCTTTCAGGGTGATCCGGGGGAACATAGCGCTCATCCCCCCAGAACAGCCAGGTTTGTTGCCAAGGGATCCCTGGGGTTTGGGCCAGGGCAGCATACAGCTTCTTGGGGGTGCTCCCTCCCGCCAAGGCCACCGTAAAGCGTCCCCGCTCGCGAATGGCAGCGGCTGACCGAGCTTGCCAAATCTCGATGGCCCGTTGGATCAGGACGGATCCCTCTGGAAAGATCTCCAACTGGAATCCCTGCATATGCCAAAACCTTGTTGCCGACCTCTACCGGGTCAGCCAACCTATGCCAACACTTTAGCGGCAAAAGGGATTCTCCTTAAGTGCTCAAGCGGGGCAAATCCTCAGGAAGCCACTGCTAGCTCTTTGGCTTCTGCCCGAATTTGCTCGTAAAGGGCGCGCAGCTTCAGGCCCACGATGACCTGAATCAGACCAGAGCCATTGCGGGATCCCGGGTATTCCGGGTGCTTGCGCAACAGTTCCGTCAGCTCGCCATAGTAGCGGGTGGACAAGTTGCTCAGGTGGTTCTCGATGTAGATGACCTCTTCCAGCTTGTCGAAGGTGCCGTCGATCTCCAGAATCGAAACCGGGTGCTCGAAGTAGGTGGAAGGGCCATAGTGGAGGCGGATCCCCGGGTAGGAACAGGTCAGCTTTTTGCCGCAGGGGATCCAATCAATGGTGGAGCCTTCGTCAAAGAGATAAACATGGTCGAAGTACTTCACCCCTTCCCGCTGGATCAGCCGCACCCGCAGTACTTTGTGCTCTGGATCCAGCTCCGGCAACAACTGGGTAGGCAAAACCTCAATGACGGCATCGGCGTACTGCTTCTGCACATCGACATAGGCTTCAAAGTCCGGGCGGCGAGCCTCGATTGAGCGCAACACATCTTCGTAGGTGTGGCCCCGCTCCGCCATGTCCCGCTTCACTTTCCAAGCAATCTTGATCTCTGGGGCCAGATCCAAGTACACCTTGAAGTCCAGCAGCTGGCGCACCCGCTCGTCATACATGGGATGCAGCCCCTCCAGGACGATGATGCGGTTGGGCTCCACCAGCTCCGGTGGGTCAATCAGCCCCGTCTCGTGGTTGTAGATGGGCTTCATCACACTTTGGCCGTTCTTAAGCGCCTTGGCCTGCTCGTACATCAGGTCGAAGTTGTTGGCGCGGGGATCCAGCGCCGTGATGCCCTTCTCTTTGCGCTGGTAGCGATCCAAGGAGTGATAGTCATCCAGACAGATGGTGGTAATCAGATCCCGGCCAAATAGATCCCCCAGCCGGCGTAAAAAGGTGGACTTGCCACAGCCAGAATCTCCGGCGACACCAATCATCACAACACGATCAGGACTGCTTGCCATGGGAACTCCTTGGGGACGGGCAGGGCAAAACTGAGAAAAAGGCTCTAGAAAGTTACCAACTGTTACGGTCTTGCATGATACCAAATAAAGCCGTTACATCACAAGCCGCTGGCAGGCCAGAGAGGTGGGCACCCTAAGCAACAATTTAACAAAAAATCCATATTTTTGGCCGATGAGCTTGGCCGGGATTATTTTTCCGGGGTTGCCGCTCTCAGGACGGCCTGGGGGGCTGGCGAAGGTCGTCTGCTTCTCCTCTGACAAGTTCCATTTGAGCAGCCGGGCTGCTGTGGTGTTTGCTATTTTGCTATATGTAAACTCATTTCCTCCCAGTGCCAGGAGCAGATCGCAGGTATGGTTGCCAGCGCAGAAAAGCGAGAGGTTGTCGTCAATCTGTATCGTCCCAACGCACCGTTGATCGGCCACTGCGTGGAGACCTACTCCATTGTCGGTGAAGGAGCACCCGGACTGACTAAGCACATTGTGCTCAGCTTGCCGGATCCCAACTACCGCTACCTAGAAGGGCAAAGCGTTGGCATTATCCCTCCTGGCGAAGATGCCAAGGGCAAGCCCCACAAGCCCCGCCTCTACTCGATTGCTTCCACCCGCTTTGGCGATGATGGCGAGGGGCGCACCGTCTCTTTGAGCGTGAAGCGGGCTGAATATGTCGATAGAGAGACAGGCCAGCCGGGGGTGGGGGTCTGCTCCGGCTTCCTCACCGATTTGAAGGCAGGCGATGAGGTGATGATTACGGGGCCATCGGGGAAAACCTTCCTACTGCCCGAAGATGAGAACGCCAACCTGATTTTGATCGCCACCGGCACCGGCATTGCCCCTTTTCGCGCCTTCATCAAGCACCTGTTTGAAGAGGATCCCAACTATCAGGGCAAGATCTGGCTGTTCTTTGGGGTGCCCACCACTTCCACCTTGCTCTACCACGGGGATCTGGAGGCCTGGAAAGCCCAGTACGGGGATCGCTTCCGCGTCGATTACGCCATCAGCCGCGAGCAACAAACCCCCGATGGCAAGAAAATGTACGTGCAAAACCGCATGGCCGAGTACGGCGCCGAGCTGTGGGAGATGCTGCAACAGCCCAACACCTACACCTACATCTGCGGCCTCAAGGGGATGGAGGACGGGATCAACAACGTCATGGGGCCTTTGGCGGAACAAGCCGGTCAGGATTGGAGCAAGTTCCAGAAGGAGCTGAAGAAGGCGGACAGGTGGCACGAAGAAACCTACTGATCTCTGCTTGTCGGGTTTTCAGAGCCAAAGGGATCCCGCTCCTCTGCAAGGTGCCGGATGAGGCTATCCGTACCGTGTGGTCGATGGGCAATAGTTTGTGGCACAGGCTGGGCAGCTAGGGGACAAGAATGTGGTGCAGGAGCTCCTTTCCCGAAGTGCTTCGTGAAACTCGTGACCAGAGCCTTGCCCGAGAGCTGTGCTCCGCCGGCGCGATTGGCGTGGGGAGTATGTCAAAATGCTTCTATCTCCCAGCGTGAGCGCTTTTTTCCCAGGAGCATCGAACCGTGGACGCGCGCTACAATCCCCAGGCCATCGAGAGCAAGTGGCAAGCCCACTGGCGTGAAATCGGGCTGGATCGCACCCCAGAGCTGAAGGACGGGAGCCGCAAATTCTATGCTCTGTCTATGTTCCCCTACCCCAGCGGCAACCTGCACATGGGGCATGTGCGCAATTACACCATCACCGATGTGATTGCCCGCCACAAGCGAATGCAGGGGTACGCAGTGCTGCACCCGATGGGCTGGGATGCCTTTGGCCTGCCGGCGGAGAATGCCGCCATCGACCGGGGGATCCCACCGGCCAAGTGGACCTACCAAAACATTGCCCAGATGCGGGATCAGTTGCAGCGGTTGGGGCTCTCCTACGACTGGGAGCGGGAGATCACCAGTTGTTCGCCGGACTACTACAAGTGGACGCAGTGGATCTTCCTGCAATTTTTGCAGGCGGGCTTGGCCTACCAGAAAGAGGCGGCGGTGAACTGGGATCCGGTGGATCAGACGGTGCTGGCCAACGAGCAGGTGGATGCGGAGGGGCGTTCCTGGAGATCCGGCGCCCTGGTGGAAAAGCGCATGCTCAAGCAGTGGTTTTTCAAAATCACCGCCTATGCCGACCAACTGCTGGCGGATCTGGAAAAGCTCTCCGGCTGGCCGGAGCGGGTGCGCACCATGCAGGAGAACTGGATTGGCCAATCGGTGGGGGCCAAGGTGATTTTCAAAACCGAGGCAGGGGACGAGCTGGCAGTATTCACCACCCGGCCTGATACCCTCTGGGGGGCCACCTTCATGGTGATGTCGCCGGAGCACCCCTTGGTGGACAAGCTCACCACTGCCGAGCAACTGCAGGCCGTCAGAGCCTATCAAGCCCAGGCCGCTGCCCGCAGCGAGATCGAGCGCAGCGCTGAAGACCGGGAAAAGACAGGGGTTTGGACGGGATCCTACGCCATCAACCCCGTTAACCAAGAGCGGATCCCCATCTGGATTGCCGACTATGTGTTGATGGGCTACGGGACGGGGGCCATCATGGCCGTGCCCGCCCACGACCAGCGGGATTTCGAGTTTGCCCGCAAGTTCGGCCTGCCCATCAAGCGGGTGGTGCAGCCGCCGGAGGGTTCTCCGGCCTCAGCGGATCGCGCCAGCGGGACGGAGTCCTCAGAACTGCAGGCTGCCTGGACGGGGGAGGGGGTGATGATCAACTCCGGCCCCCTAGACGGGATCCCGGTGGGCAAAGGCCCAGGGCAAAGCGTGGAAAGAGCCATCGCCTGGCTGGAAGCCCAGGGGCTGGGGGAAAAGCAGATCAACTACCGCCTGCGGGATTGGCTGATCTCGCGGCAGCGCTACTGGGGTTGTCCCATCCCGGTGATCCATTGTCCCCACTGTGGCATTGTGCCGGTGCCGGAGAAGGATCTGCCGGTGCTCTTGCCGGAGGATGTGGAGCTGACGGGGCGAGGGGGATCCCCGTTGGCCCAGTTGGAGGACTGGGTGAAGGTGAAGTGCCCCACCTGTGGCGCGGAGGCTCGCCGGGAAACCGATACCATGGACACCTTTGTCTGCTCGTCGTGGTACTTCCTGCGCTTTAGCGATGCCCGCAACGACCAAGAGATCTTCCGCAAAGACCAGGTGAACGCCTGGCTGCCGGTGGATCAGTACGTGGGCGGCATCGAGCACGCCATCCTGCACCTGCTCTATTCCCGCTTTTTTACCAAGGTGTTGCGGGATCGGGGGCTGCTGGATTTTGACGAGCCGTTCTCGCGTCTGCTCACCCAGGGGATGGTGCAAGGGCGCACCTACTACAACCCCAACAAGTCCGGCAAGGATCGCTGGATCCCGGCAGCTCTGGTGCAGGATCCCGACAACCCGCGGGATCCGGAAACGGGCGAGCCCCTGCAAGTTATCTACGCTACCATGTCCAAATCCAAGGGCAACGGCGTGGATCCCGAGGAGGTGCTGGCCCACTACGGGGCAGATACGGCCCGCATGTTTATCTTGTTCAAGGCCCCGCCGGAGAAGGATCTGGAGTGGGACGATGCCGACGTGGAAGGGCAATTTCGCTTTCTCAACCGCGTCTGGCGGCAGGTGTACGAGTTTGTCGTTCGCGGTGGCGGGACGGAGTCCTGGCGGGGCAGGGTCTCAGAGCTGTTGCCGGCCAAGGTCGAGGTGGGATCCCTGACCAAGGCGGAAAAAGATCTGCGCCGGGCCATCCACACCGCCATCAAGGAAGTCAGCGAAGATCTGGAAAACGATTATCAATTCAACACCGCCATTGCCGAGCTGATGAAGCTGAGCAATGCTCTGGGGGAGGCCGGGATCCCGGATTCGCCGGTCTATGCAGAGGGGATCCGCACGCTGGTGTTGCTGATGGCGCCTTTTGCCCCCCATATTGCGGAGGAGCTGTGGCAGGCGCTGGGGGGCGCAGACTCGGTGCATCGGCAGTCTTGGCCCAGCTATGACCCGGCAGCGCTGGTGGCCGACACGGTGACCATTGTGATTCAGGTGAACGGCAAATTGCGCGGCTCGTTTGAGGCCCCTGCCGAGGTGACGCCGGAGGAGCAGGAACAGTTGGCCCTTCGGTCAGAAGCAGCGCAGAAATACCTGGAGGGGGCAACACCCAAAAAAGTGGTGGTGGTGCCGAAAAAGCTGGTTAACTTTGTCCTCTAACGGCGGGCCTGGCCAAAATGTTCCGCACTGCTGACACGAACGGGATCGGGGCTTTCACTCGGCGTGGCAGCTCATCGACTTTCCAGGATCGGGCTATGCTGGACTGAGGACTACACCCATCTCCCTGTTGCTATGCGAGACCTTCTGCGCGACATCCTTCGGGACTGCTCTGGCTTTGTGGAACTGCGCTACCACAGCAAGGTGTTCCGCAGCGTCACTGCCGAGAAGGGCCGCCTTGAGCGCACCGCGGTTCGTCGCCGTTCCGGAGTGGGGGTGCGGGTGTTGGAAGCAGGTACTTGGGGCTTCGCTGCCACCGGGGATCCCTCGCCGGCTGCCATTCGGGAGGCCATCGCTGAAGCTCGCCGTGCCGCCCAAGCCAGTGCCGACTACCGCAAACAAAAGCTGGGATCCCTGCCCAGTGTGCGGCTGGCCCAAGGGGAGTTCTGCGAGCCCGGTGTGGAGGAGGTGTTGAACAAACCGCTGGAGGCGAAGATCCAGTTGGCTTTGGAAACCGAGGCGCAGGCCCGGCAGGCCTCTCGCCAAATTAGCTCCGCCAGTTGCACCTACAACGAGATCTACGAGGAAAAAGCCATCGTCACCACCGATGGGGCGGATGTGGCCTTTCGTCTGGTGCGCCCCGAGCTGCGAGTTCAGGCGGTGGCCGAAGCTGCCGGCCAGCTCAGCAGTGGCTCCGAGGCCATTGGGGTAACAGGGGGATGGGATTGCCTGTTCCGCTCGCATCCCTTGCAGATGGCGGAAAAGGCGGCTGCTACCGCGGTTGATTTATTGTCCGCAGGCTACGCAGAAGGGGGATGGGCCACGGTTATTCTGTCGCCTTCCATCGTGGGGCTGTTGGTGCACGAGGCCATTGGCCACACGGTCGAGGCGGATTTTGTTCTGGCGGGTTCTGTGGCTGCCGGCAAGCTGGGGCAGCGGGTGGCCAGCGACTGGGTTACCCTCAAAGACTCCGGCCATTCAGAGTTTATGCCGGGGGCAGGGGGAACCCTTCCTGTGGACGACGAGGGCGTTCCTACCCAAAGCACCACCATCATCCAAAACGGCATTCTGGTCAGCTATCTCCACAACCGCGAAACTGCTGCCCACTTTGGCGTAGAGCCCACCGGCAATGCCCGCGCCTGGGAATATGCCGATGAGCCTTTGATCCGCATGCGCAACACCTTCATTGAACCCGGATCCCAAACGCTAGAGGAAATCATCGCCAGCACTCCCGATGGCTACTTCCTGGATGGGGCCAGGAACGGGCAGGCGGACTCCACGGGCGAGTTTATGTTTGGCGTGGAGCGGGCCTACCGCATTCGCGATGGCAAGCTGGCGGAGTTGCTGCGCGGTGTCACCATCACCGGCAATGCTTTTGAGGTGCTGCAATCGGTGGATGCCGTCTCGCGGGACTTCCTGTGGGACTTGGGATCCGGCCATTGCGGCAAGGGTCAACCGGCCAAGGTGGATGCAGGCGGCCCCTACATTCGCTGTCGGGCCATTGTAGGTGGGCAACAACCTGTGTAGTTATTCCCTTGGCGCTCCACAGCTAGCCCAGAGGTGAAGCCTACAGCTCGCTCTGTAAAGGGGACTGGCAGGCCAGCTCCAGGACTACCGAAAGCTGCTGGCCAGGAGCTACACAGAAACTCTGTCCTGCCGGCACGACTGACCGTGGGGGAGTTCACAGAACAGCCAATCCGTCCGCAAAAATTAGGGATCCCCTCACCTGCGGGGATCCCAGATGGGGTACTGGATCAAACCTTAGCGAGGGAAAACCACCTGGGCTCGCAACTCGCCCGGCGGGTTGGCCTGCGTGTGAATGTTGATGTAGTAAGCTCCGGCCAAAAAGCTGGAGACTTGCTCAGGGGTGAGGTTGGCTTCCAGTCGGAAATTCCCCGACTGATTGCCTGGATTCGGCAACATGTTCAAGACAAAGACCACCGGCCCTGTGGCCTGGGCGAAAGATTGTCCTGGCTGCGGCTGAGCAATGTGAATATGTCCAGGGCCAAAGTTAGCAATGGGTAGAAGTGGGGTTGTGAGATTTGTAAAGCTTCCTTAACCGCTGAGAAACAAGACAGCAACCAGGCAAAAGCCGCAAAAAACCTCGAAAATTGAACGAGGCCGAAGGGAAAAACCGATCAACAACATGGAAAAAAGCTCCTCGGTCAGAGAACAGGCTAAATAAGTTACGTATCAGGCCAAGCTTCGGATTCATCTCCGGGTTTAAAAGATGGCAAAATCCCCGCTAACAAGAGACAAAAGCCCCTACCCTATGGGGGTTGGGGGATGGTGTAGACTGCACGCGGAGCAGAAATCTCTGACCGTACCTATAAAGTTGCGGAGAGGGGGAGAGGGTTCACCCAGGCACTTTCCTCAAGCTCGGTTCAGGATAGATATAGATCTGTCTATCCTCTGGCCGAGGCAGCCAAGGCGGAGTTCATAATCGGCCAGAACCAGTGGGGCCGCATCAGGATGACAGTGTCGATGACGTGGATGATGCCGTTATCGGCTTCGATGTCGGCTTGGATAACGGTGGCGTTATTGACCTCGAAAACGTCCCCTTCGATCAACAAGTCGATGGGGGATCCCTCTACCGAGCCCACACTTTGGTACTTGGCCAAATCTGCCTTTTTCAGGCGACCGGGCACCACGTGGTAACACAGGATGCGAGTCAGTTGGGGGATATTTTGCACCAGGGTGGTGATGGTGCCAGGAGGCAGCTTGGCAAAAGCCCCATCGGTGGGGGCAAAAACGGTAAAGGGGCCAGGGCTTTTGAGAGTGTCTACCAGGTTTGCCGCTTTAACGGCAGTTACCAAGGTGGAAAAGCCCTCAGCAGAGACGGCAATATCGACAATATCGGGCATGGCCGGGATCCTTTTGCTGTGAAGTTGTTGCTAACTGGATTGCTGCTCGAAAGGCTTTGGGATCATTAAAGTTGCCACGGGCTAGCGATAATTCTGATCCTGAATGTAGGCGAGGCGGGCTGCTTCCCGGATCCCGTATTCCGGTCGAGTGAAGCGATTGAGTTGGCCCTCAAAATAACGGCGATTCATCATCAAGTGCCGTGGATTTGGATCATCAAGGGGATACAAGAAAGCGGCCCTTCCCGCCTGAATCACGGCTGAGGTGACGTTGTACATGGAGCGCTGGAAGCTAACCCCCAATTGAATCAGCATGTCCTCTTCGCCGCGGCAATGCTTGCGATAATACTCCACCAAATACTGGGGCAAAAAGTGGTACATATCCTGGTGCAAGAGCGTGGGCGGGATCCCGGCGGTGCCCACCGGAAACTTATCGGCGTAGAGGATCCCGTAGTGGAAGTCCAACTGGTTGGTGGGAACTTCGTTGGCCTGAGCGTTGTAGGACTTGGTGCCGCGGAAAGGAGAGGTGCGATAAAACACGGCCTCTACATAGGGGAAAGCGGCCTCATATAGCCAGGTAAATCCTTTGGATTTGGGCACAATATCGTACCATTCTCCCCGAATACGCACGCGGTGGTAGATGGGTCGTCCGGCAATGGCGAAGATCCCGTTGACCAGAAAGTTCATCGCCTCCGGCACGCTGGTAATTTTGCCTTCATCGTAGAGATCGCTCATCTCAAAAAAGACCGGAGCCATCACCTCCCAAAACAGGCCCAACACCGAGTACATGGTGGCCTGGCGGCACAGCTCCAAAAACATATCGGGGAAGAGCTTGTATAGCCCCATCAACAAGGGGTTGCCCTGGCAATAGGCGCGGATGGCGCGGTCGGCATTTTGCTTGTATTCTTCGGAATCCATGTAGGGATCCAGCAAGCCCCCCATGTCCCGATGCCAGAGCATGGCCCGCATACATTCTTCGGCAAATTCCATGTTGATGCGGTCATGCCAGAGGTGATGCAAAATCCTGGGCAGCTTGCGCTTCAGCTCCCCCTTTTCCATAAACTCCAGCAGCTCGGGATGGGCCGTAGCCTGGCCTCGCCAAATGCGCAAATCCGCGTTATCCCCCGCGTAGTGGTTGGCCAGCTTCAGATACTCTTCAGGAATGATGAACTTGAAAAAAGGCAAGGGATCCACAAACACCTGCTCGGCAATGTAGAGCAGATCCCGCCAGTAGAAATCCATTGGCACGGCATAGGCTTTGTAGAGGCCGATAATTTGCATCAGGTTTTCCGGCGTATCTGGCAGCATGGATCCCCCTGCCTCCAAGCGGTGGACTACATCCGCAAAAGGGTGGGTAGAAGGGGGAAGCTTGCGGGTTGTAAGGGTTGTCGTCATGGAAGAAGTCTCCAACTCTTCAAAAGTCCTGGCTCCATAGGGGGCATCTGCTGGGATCTCAATTCCTGGGAGTTTCCCGCTTGCCTGGATCGGCTCCAGAGAGGGTGATGGGGGCAAGGTCACCGGCTGATGCCAAGATAAGCGTTTGGGCCTGAGCCACCTGGGTGGATAGGGTAAAGGCCAACGGTTGCGGCCATTTCACCAGGCTCATGGGCTGGATCCCAAACCAAACGATCAAGGCCGTCAAAATCAGCCCCGGGATCCGCTCCCAGCCGTGCACGCGTGGGTAGTAGGCGGTACGGTTGTCCAATTTGCCAAAGCAGGTGCGGTTTAGCAAAATCACGAAGTACACCGCCGTCAAACCGGTGCCACAGATGCTGATCAAAGTCGGCAAAGGAAAATCCTGATAGCTGCCCTGGAAGATCAAAAACTCCGCCACAAAGCCCACCAGGCCAGGGATCCCGGCGCTGGCCATCCCCCCCAAGATGAGCAGGGCGCTCACTGTGGGCAAGCCTCGCAAGGGGTTGAGCAGGCCGTTGAGCACATCCAGATCGCGGGTTCCCACTTTGCGCTCCACCAAGCCTACCAGATCAAACAGCAGCGCCAAGATGAGACCATGGGAGACCATCTGCACCATTGCCCCGGTCAGGCTAATGGGGGTGGCTGCCGCCATGCCCAGCAAGATGTAGCCCATGTGGCCAATGGAGCTGTAGGCCACCATGCGCTTGATGTCTTTTTGGGCGATGGCTGCCAAAGCCCCGGACAACACGGCAATGGCTCCCCACCAGGCTAGGATCCCGCCCAGGTCGGCCCAAGCTTGGGGAAACAACTGCAGCCCAAAGCGAAACAGACCGTACGTGCCTAACTTGGAGAGGATCCCTCCCAGGAGGATGGCCACTGGCGGCGACGACTCCCCGTATGCATCAGGCAACCAGGTGTGGAAGGGGATCAGCGGCATCTTAATGCCGAAAGCCACGATCAAGGCCAACAGCGTCAAGGTCTGGGCAACAGGGCTGAGAGAGGTGATGCGGATCTCCAGCAGCTCAAAGCTATGGGGATCCCCCAGCCAGTAGATGGCCAAAAAGGCCCCCAACAGAAAGATGGCGGAAACGGCGGTGTAAATCAAAAACTTGATGGCAGCATAATCCCGTTTGCCGCTGCCCCAGATGGAGATCAGCAGATAGATCGGGATCAGCACCAGCTCGTAAAACAAGAAGAACAAAAGCAGGTTCTGGGCAACAAAAGCCCCGTTGACCGACCCGCTCATGAACAAAATGCAGCCGTATAAGAGGTTGGGCCGCTTCACCTCTGGCTCAGCTGTCAGCACCGCAATCAGCGTGAGCAGCCCATTCAAAGCCACCATCAGCAGGGAAAACCCGTCCAGGCCCAGGGAGTAGCTCAGCCCAATTGCCGGGATCCAATCCCACCGCTGCACCCACTGCAGCCCTTCCGCTTGCAGGTCAAAGTTGGCAAACAGCAGCAGCGAGATCCCCAGCAGGATCCCGGCCAAGGCCACCGCCAGCTTTCGCCCCCCCAAGCCTAAGAACAGGAGCAGGGATCCCAAGATCGGCAACACAATCAAGGCACTCAGCATGGTCTTTTTCCTCTTTATTCAAGGACTCCGTCCCGCTATCGCCCAAGCCTAGAGAATCAGCCAGCCCAGCAGGGCCACCCCCACGACAATCGTCAGCACATAGGCTTGCAACTGGCCAGAGGTGGTGTATTTCAAAACCTGTCCACCCGCCAATACCGCCAAGCTGGTTAAATTCACCAAGCCGTCTACCACATAGCGGTCGAACAAGGCTGTAACCTCAGAGATGATGCGTACCGCAAACACCACACTGGCCCGGTAGAGCTTGGGGGTGTAGAAGTCGTTGGCCAACAGATCCTGCCAGTCGGCCAAGAAGGCCCAGTCCACCGGTCGTCGCTGCGGACGCAGGTATAGCCAGGTTCCCAAGGCAATCCCCGTCAGGCTGGATCCCGTCATTACCCCAACAGGGATCCCTTCCAGAGCGGGAATCAGACCCAGCGTCGCCAGGATCATGGGCATGTGCAGCGCCACCCCCATCGTGACCGTCATGGGCAGCATCATCGGCCAATGCACCTCCGGCGAACGCTCGCTCATCTGCTGCGGCTTGCCCCCCCAGATCAGGCCAAACACCCGTGTCAGCCCTAGGGCCGTTACAGCATTGGTGACCAGCACGACTGCTGCCCACAACCCCTGCCCCGATTGCACCAACTGCTGCCACAGATCCGTCAGCACCCAAAAGGAACCGAAAGGCGGCAAAGCGATGATTCCGGCCATTCCGGTCAAGAAGCACAGCCCTGAGATAGGACGCCGCGACCATAGCCCGCCCAGGTAGCGCAAATCCTGGGTAATGCTGTTCCAGATCACCGTGCCCGGAGCCATCACCAACAGAGCCATGGCCGGAGCATAGGTGAGCAGCAGTTGGTAGGCTTTCTGGGGATGACCGGTGCCCACCGCCACAAAAATCAAGCCCATGTAGGCACTCACCAGATAAGACAAAGCTCGCTTGGCGTCGATCTGGGCCAAAGCCACCAGGGATCCCCCCACCGCCGTCAAGCTGCCGATAGTCAGCATCACCTTCAGCACCGTTGGGGAAAGCTCATAGAGGGGTTGCAGGCGAATCAACACCCAGGCCCCCGTGCCCACCACCACTGCGTTCCGCAAAATCGAGGCCGGGATCGGCCCTTCCATCGCCTCATCTAGCCACAGGTGCAATGGGAACTGGGCACACTTGCCCACCGGGCCAGCCAGCAACCCCAGCCCCACCAGCGCAATCAAGGTCGGATCCACAGTGGCAGACCCCGCCTGCACCGCCTCAGCCCAAGCCGCCAAATCCTCAAACTCCCAGGAGCCGGTCAGGGGATAGATGGCGATTACCCCCATCAAGAGCAACAGGTCGCCGATGCGCTTGGTTAAAAAAGCATCCCGCGCTCCCGTCACCACCAGCGATTGGTTGAACCAAAAGCCCACCAACAGGTAAGTGCCCAGGGTCAAAATCTCCAGGATCACGTAGCTGAAAAAGAGGGAGTCGCACAAAGCCAAGGCGCACATCCCCCCCTCAAACAGGCCCAGCAGGGAGAAAAACCGCGCCCAGCCCCAGTCCATTTCCATGTAGCCAAAGCCGTAGATCTGGGCCACCAGGTTCAGCCCCGTCACCACAGCGCAGGCCCCCAGAGTTACCGATGACACCTGCAGCGGCAGCTCTAACATCAGATCCCCCACCTGTAGCCAGGGCAACCGAATGACCTGCGCCGGCTGATCCCAAATTGCCACCAGCGCCCCCACGCTGTGCAGGAAGGCCATCAACGTCAAGAGCGCATTCAGATAACCTGCCGGACGTGGTCCCGTGCGCCGGGTGATTCCTGGGGACCAGATCAGCGCTCCCGCCCACCCCACCAAGGCGTAGAGGGGAATCAGCCATGCAGTTGTGACCAGCCCGTTCAAGCTCATAATCCTCCTTCGGCCAGGGATCTTGGCCAAACTGGAACACTTGCTGAGATCCTGTAAAAAGTCTTAAGCAGCATCTTAGCTGCGAACTAGGATAGATAAAAATTGAACTTTCCGATAAAAACTATAGACAAAGATCTATAGTTCAAGCAAGGGGAGCAGAATAACCTCTGTCGTTGTCACCCCCTCACTCTCTAAAGCGTAGATGGAAATGAACCCCTTGGGAACCTAAGGATTTGCGATTGTTTGGACACAGGGAATGATCAAGAAAACTGGGTTTAGCGCTCCGCACCGCCAAAGCGAAGGCCTACGGCCCGCTGTCGCGACAGAGCGGCTTTGTGTTATGGTACGGGTTGATCTCCGCCAACTTGAATATGGCGCAGTGTCAATAAAAAGTGTCTGGGAGTTCATCCCAGTAGTTGGGGCTATGGCATCTGCTAACGCAAACACGACCCCGTCCACCCCTTCTCCCAAGGTTGCTGCTCAAGCTGCTGTGAAATTGCCGAGAAGACTGAGAACAACGACTTAGAAGGGCGTTTTGACTTTGGGTTGCTTGACCTTTAGCTCGCGAAGCCGTTTCAACATCTTCTGGAAATACTCCGCTAGGTAGTCCTCAAGAGAGGTCAGAGAGGCCAGTTCAATCCCCAGGGTTTCGCATACAGGCGTCATATCGGCGTGCATGGGTTCTTTGGCCGCGATCACCTCCACAAACGCCAGCCGGTCGGCAATGTTCCAGCTCCACTGAAAGAACTGCGCCACCTTGCGCGCCCCTCGCAGTAATCCCAGCGGCATGGTGCTGACCTTGGCCTTTTTGCCGGAGAGCTGCTCGCACAAGGCGATGACTTCTCGGGCCGTCCAAGCCTTAGGCCCCACCAAGGGAAAGATTTGCTGCTTGGCAGCTTCTACAGTGAGAGCTCGCACCGCAAACCGGGCTGCATCTAGGGTGTCTAGGTAGGCCGTTGGCATGCCCTCGCCGGTTACCCAGACGATTTGTTCTTCCAAGATGGGGATGGCGTACTGGCCAATCAACCCCTGCATAAAGCCCGCTGGCCGGAAAATGGTGTAGGGCATCTGGGATCCAACCAAATACTTCTCAATGTGATGCTTGAAATTCATCAGGGGCACGTTGGGGTACTCGTGGTGGGCGCCCATGATGGAGAAAAAGATAAAATGCCCTACCTGGGCAGCCCGTGCCGCATTGATCAGGGCAACTTTGCCATCCCAGTCCACCTGACGGGCGCTGAGGGTATCGGTCACCCGCACCGTGGCACAGTCGATCACCGCCTCGATGCCTTCCATGGCGGAGTTGAGGGTGCTGGGCTGAAGCAGATTTCCCACCTTCAGGTGAGCGCCCCATTCACTTAAGAAAGCAGCCTTTGCCGGATTTCGCACCAGACAGGTAACTTGATGTCCTTCTTCAATGGCTCGGCGCACCACCTGACGGCCCAGCGTTCCCGTCGCCCCCACAACCAGCACGTTCATAAAATTATCATTTCTTAACCTTAGGCTTAGTCTATCAGACCAGCGCAACTCCCGACACAACCTTAGAGGCAGCAACAAACCAATGGGGATCCCTTGCCAAACCGGCTCTGAAGGGATCCCCAAAGTTGGGTACTGAAGCGTCTAGCTGGCCAGCTCGTTCATGCGTTGCGCCAGGGTAAAGTCCAGTTCTGTAATGCCCCCGGCATCGTGGGTGGTGAGATCCACCCGCACGCGGTTGTAGACATTGCTCCATTCGGGGTGGTGCCCCATGCTTTCGGCCACCAAGGCCACACTGCTCATCCAGCCAAAGGCTTCGACAAAGGAACCAAACTGAAATTGGCGATGCAGCTTTCCCTCCCGCAAAGACCAGCCGGGCAGTTTCTCCAGCTTGGCCTGGATCTCGGCTTCACTTAGCTTGACGGGTCTGGACATGGGCGTTCCCTCCGGTCGATGCCATCGTTTTCATCACGCTTTCATCAAAGGAGCAACTGAGAGCGGATCCCGGCTTATTCACAAAACTTCATGACCTTTGTATTCATGCTCTTCTACATGCGCGTCTATGGGCGCGGGGCTGAGCGGCTTGTACAACCAGTAGCCTTGTACAGCAAAGTGGGCCTGCTGATAGAAATGGAGGGCGGCTTGGTTGTGATGGTAAACCTGCAGGGTGATGGCCGCCAGCTGCTGCTGGGATCCCCATCGTTCCACCTGCTGAATGAGGGCCTTGCCCAGGCCCTGCCGACGATGGGCGGGATCCACCCAGAGCAGAAAAATGTAGGCTACCCGCCGATGGGTGGCTTGATCGGTGGAGATGCCGGCCCAAACACAGCCCACCGGCTCTGCAGTTTCTTCTTTCAAGATCCACCAGCAGGGGGTGCGGGGTGGGTCGAAGAGGCGATCCAGCGTCTCTTCTAGGTGATCCCAGTTGCTTTGCTCTGGAAAAGATTCCTGCAACGTGGCCTGCAATCCTCGTCGCACCCAGGGCCGATCCCAGGCTGAACCGATGCGCCAACGATAACCCACAGGCAAAGGGATCCCTTGTTCAGCCATCCTCAGGGGTTTGCAGAAAGGGCCACAGGCGTTGCTTCTTCTAGGGGGGCAGGCTGGGCCATATCCTCCGGCAGAAACGAGCGGATGCTCACCACCACCAGGGTAAACAGAAACACCAGCAGGATGAGAGCGGGAAAGATATATTGCCGCAGGATGCTCATGCTTCTACATAATCATTTCAAGTTTCTACAGCATAGCGTGCAGGGAGGGATCCCTAGGCAGCTTTTCGGAAATCTCCTCGGTTTTTCTTCTCCTGATCTCCATCTCAGCCCCTATCGACTGACCCTGGGGGATCCCATGCGTCAATAAGGTGAGAAAGTGTAGCCTACGATTCCAAAGTGAGGTTGGCTGTGCATTAAGGTCGAGCGTAGTTGTGGGTCATCCGCCCCACCTGATCCCACTGCTGCGCGACGCGAGCGGAGAATCCATGAGCACTCCCAATCGCCCCTTGAAGACCCTTGGGATCCCTCCCAATGCCTGGGCTGTGAATGCCGAAATGGCCGACCTCACCCGTCCGCCCTTGGATCCCCGGCCCATCCTGCTACCCACCTCCAGCAAAACCCTGCGCTTGGATCTGGCCAAGGCGGCGTTGTTGGTGATCGACATGCAAAACGACTTTTGTCATCCCGACGGTTGGCTGGCCAGCATTGGCGTCGATGTTACACCTGCACGGGCTCCCATCGGCCCTCTAAAAGCCCTGCTGCCCCGCCTGCGACAAGCTCAAGTGCCGATTGTGTGGGTGAACTGGGGCAATCGCCCTGACTTGCTCAACATCAGCGCCGGCTTGCGACATGTGTACAACCCCACCGGAGAGGGAGTAGGGCTGGGGGATCCCTTGCCTAAGAACGGGTCTTTGGTCCTCACGCGGGGCAGTTGGGGCGCTGCTGTGGTGGAGGAACTGGAGGTCAAGCCCGAGGATATCTGGGTGGATAAGTTCCGCATGAGCGGCTTTTGGGATACCCCTCTCGATAGCATTCTCAGAAACCTGGGGCGCACCACCCTCTTTTTTGCCGGCGTGAACATCGACCAGTGCGTCATGACCACGCTGCAAGATGCCAATTTCCTCGGCTACGACTGCATTTTGCTGGAAGACTGCGCCGCCACCACCTCTCCTGAATACTGTTTGCTAGCTACCCTCTACAACGTCAAGCAGTGCTTTGGCTTTGTCGCCTCCTCCTCAGATTTGCTCGCGGCTCTCCCCTGTTAGCACTTGCCCACTATTCACCCCTCATCTCTTGAGCGGAGGATCCGGATGCAAACGCTTTCCCGCTGCGTGATTCCAATTGTTAAAACCCCTGCCGATTATCAGGCTTTTCGCATCAGCCCCCACGATACCAATCGCCTGGCCATCGTGTTCGATCCTTCTCATGCTCAGATTTCTCTAACCTTTTGTGTGGAGATCTTCGATGAGGGAGGCAAAACCCCTCCAAATCGCCATCAAATGGCTGTGGAAATGTTTTTTGTTCTCAAGGGGGAAGGCCTGGCCATTTGCGATGGAAAAGCGGCCCCCATCAAAACTGGAGATAGCATTCTGGTACCGCCGACCGGTGTACATGAAATCCACAATACCGGCCCAGGCCGCCTCTACGCCCTCTGCTTCATGGTGCCCAACGAAGATTTTGCCGAGCTCATCCGCTCCGGCACTCCTGCGGACTTGGATGAGGAGGATTTGCAGGTGCTGTCGGGGGGCTGGAGAAGGGCATTTGCTGAGGCTTAGGCCTCAATGGCTCTGGGAGCTGTAGAGGTTGGAAGTCAGGGGTACTGATACATTCACGCTGAACTCTCCTGAACATGGTTCAGGAAAGAAGCGATCGCATCCTGCCTATCTCTGAGCAGGA
>NZ_JANSIN010000024.1:0-39042 GCF_047462115.1 Synechococcus sp. R50.1
CGGGCTGCGCGTGGGGGGGGCGTGCGCGCCGGGGTTGGGCGTGGGGGGTGTGGGGGCTGCGGGGCTTGTGGTAACGGTGTGGGATTGGGTGGAGGGGTTGGAGTTGGGGTTGCCAGAGCAACTGTAGCCGGGGCAGGTGGTGGTGGAACAGGGGCAGGCTGCTGTGGTGGCGGTGGTTGGGGTCTTGGCGGAGGAGGAGCAGGGGCCTCCTGGGGAGGGGCGGCCTGGGATTGGGGTGGACTGCCTTGAGAAGGAGGAGCTTCTACCCGCTCACCCCCATCGCGGGAATCGACTTCTGAAACCAGCTCCGCTTCCTCTGGGGGCTGTAGATCTTCTGGATCCAGAAGGATAAACTCGATGGCCTCCTGTTCCGGCTCGCGAATGAGCCAAAGCCGCCCCAAGTGGAGCAATCCCAGCAGCACCAGCACATGCAGCAGCAGCGATAGCGCCACCATCCAAAAAAAGTTGCGAGATTCATCCTCGCGGCGGCGCTGCTCAATCCAGATGCTGGTCATGGCCAAGATCGCCCTCTTGCGTCTTCAACGCTCTCAACACACCGAGTTGTCTGTTGCAGACTCGGCCACGCGGGTAACACACTAGCTAGTGTTATAGCATCCGAGCAGTTGGCACTCCTGCGCAAAGGCGTACAGTCTATCTCGGGCTTGAGAAGGGATCCCACCTTGTAGCTTTAACTTTCGAGGGGTGCGGGGAGCTACATGGACTCCCCGCATTTGAATGCCAGCCAGCGTTTACCACTCGGACTGACCCGGGGTAGAGTATAACCATGCTGACGATAAGCTACACTTACCGCATCTATCCCAATGCCACACAGCAGGCTGAACTGCTGGAGTGGCTGGAAACCTGCAGGGGCGTCTATAACTATGCCCTGCGGCAACTCAAAGACTGGATTGCCGCCCGTCGGTGTCCTATAGACCGCTGCTCCTTGGAAAAGGAATACATCATCCCTGCCGACGAGCCCTTTCCCTCTTATCACCGTCAGCAAAACGACCTGCCTAAAGCAAAGAAACAATTTCCGCATTTGGCTAAGGTACACTCTCAGGTTCTGCAAACCACGCTTCGTAGGCTGCACGATACTTGGGAGGCGTTTCGGAAGCGGGGGTATGGCTTTCCTCGTTTCAAGAAGAAAGGTCAATTCAAGTCCTTCGTGTTTCCCCAATTCAAGAGCAACCCTATTGCAGGTCAGACCATCCGGCTACCCAAGATAGGGAAAGTGGCTATCCACCTGCATCGTCCTATCCCGGAGGGGTTTACGGTGAAGCAGGTGAGGGTATTGTCCAAGGTGCGAGGAACACAGTGGTATGTCGTCGTAACCCTAGAATCGAGTATATCGGTTCCTGATATCCCGGTTCAGGGGCGGGCAATTGGCATTGACCTGGGATTGGAACGATTCTTGACGGTTTCGGACGGCAGTTTTTTCGAGCGCCCTAAGTTTTTTAGGTCGCTGCAAAGCAAGCTGAAAGTGCTGCAACGCAGAGCGGCCCGCAAACAGAAGGGGTCTCGGAACTGGGAAAAGGCACAGCTCAAAGTTGCCAGAGCGCACCATCGTATTGCGAACCGCCGTCGAGATTTCCATTTCAAGGTTGCTCACCGGTTGTGCGACCAAGGGCAGAGCATCTTTGCCGAAGACCTCAACGCTAAACGTTTAGCCCGAGGAATGTTGGGCAAGGATTGTGTCGATGCCGCCTTTGGGCAGTTTTTGTCTCTGTTGGCGTGGGTGTGCTGGAAACGAGGGGTGTACTTTGCCCAGGTTGACCCCAACGGTACCAGCCAAACTTGTCCAAGGTGCCTTGCTACGGTTAGCAAAGCACTGAGCATCAGAGAGCATCATTGCCCTGAGTGTGGGTATCGAACGCATCGCGACCATGGGTCGGCAGAGATGATTCTGCGTCGTGGACTGGAAAGGTGTAGTACCCAGGGACTCTGGGGAACGGAAACCGCCTGCCAAGTCGGTCTGCCGGGGGTTTTGAACCTAGGTCAGTGGCGTGGGGCAGGAATGCCTAATCGTGAGGTTAGGAAGCCCGCGCTCCGCCCGCTAGGGTGAGCGTCGGGAGGATGTCACAATTGCCTACCTTAGATGAAGAGCAGGGATCCCACTGGCCAAGGGGAAAAGCCGCATGTCCTGAGGTGCCGGTTTGAAGTTGGCTGGTGGGGCACTTTTGGCAGCTTTCTAGGAGAACGTTGATGGAGACTATCCGCTTTCATCTGGCCTTTCCGGTTGCCGATATTGCCTTGGCCAAAGCCTACTACGGCGATGGCTTGGGCTGTGAAATCGGTCGAGAAACCCCTGCTGCCGTCATCTTTAACCTGTATGGCCATCAACTGGTGGCCCACCTCACCCACGAAGAGCTGACGCCCCAGCGGGGCATCTACCCCCGCCATTTTGGCCTGATCTTCCCCACCCAAGCGGATTGGCAGGCGCTGGCCGACCGTGCCCTGGAGCGAGCCTTGCCCTTTTATCAGGAGCCGCGTTGGCGCTTTGTTGACACCCCTTTGGAACACGGCACCTTCTTTTTGCAGGATCCCTTCTACAACCTGCTGGAGTTTAAGTACTACCGCCACGCTTCCGCCATTTTTGGGGAGCGGGAGTTGGCCTTGGTCGGGGACAGTGCTTCCCACCGCTCACGCGAACGATCCCCGGCCCGCTCAAGTGGCACGTAGCGCGATAGGAGGGATCCTTTGGCCACTCAACCCCTGCGTTCTGGCCCTGCGCACTGCCCTATCTGGCAGATGGATTTCAACGCCGTCCCCCTGCGGGATGAGCAGAACCGACGGGTTTGGGAGCTGTTGGTGTGCGATCCCACCGGCCAGTTTCGCCAAGCGCAGTATTGCAGCAACCAAGAGGTGAACAGCACCTGGGTGGCACGACAGTTGCGGAGCTACCTGGAAGCTGCCCCACAGCCTCCCTCGGCCATTCGTGTGTTTCGAGCCCGCATGAGTTCCATCCTGCAACGGGCCTGCGATGCGGTTGGGATCCCGATGCTGCCCAGTCGTCGCGTTTACACCCTCAAAGCCTGGATGCGAGAACGGGCAGAGCGGGTTTACCCCCAAGAGACTCAGTTCACCTACAGCCCCGAACCTCCTGTGGATCCCGATCCGCCGGATCCTATCCGTCTGCCGGACAAGTTGCAGGGAGAACGCTGGGCTTTCGTTACCTTGCGAGCTGAGGATCTGCGGGAAGCCGACGCTTGGCCAATGGAATTTGGCGAGCTTTTTCCGGTTGCCTGGGACACTTTGACGCCCGACCCATTCGCGCCAGCGGTACGGAGCACCCTCATTCCCGGCTTGGTGATCGCCTCCCAGCGGGCTTTACCGATGGCGGCCTGGATGAGCGGTATGGAGCCCGCTTACTTGAGTGTGGCAGACGGACGGCTCCTGTTCGAGGCAGGCCTCAACGATTGCTACCTATTTGCGCAACTGAGAGATGAAAAACTGCGAACAGAGGCAGAAGTCTTTGCCCAGCGCCAGCAGCAGGCCCAAGGGATCCACTTTCTCGCCATTCAAACCGATTTCAAGGCCCAGTCCTTCGCCGGCTTCTGGCTGATGCAACATCCCCTATGAACTATGAATATCAGTCGTTTGCAAGAGCAGAGTGCAGCCCGAACAACTGGGGAGATCATCATCGCTGTCTCAGAGGGAAAAACCTACAGTCATTCAAGGAGGAATGAGACTGTTCCGCTGCATGGCTTCCTGGCTCCTCTCTCCCTTTCCTAGGGATGGTCGCGGAAGCGGCGTGAAGCGTTTGGACGGCACCGCGGAGCAGTTGAGAAGTGCCTTGATCTATAGTCTTTCAGCTTAGGGTGAGACGCCCGAGCTACGGAGAAAAGCTTCCTGACCTCGTGCATGATTGCTCCGCAACGCTGATGCGACGATGCGACGACGCAGCCCATGTTTTAGGTGGGCGTAGTGTCCTAGTTTGGATCGAAATGACTGTTGAAATGACCGTAGCAAGAACCCCAGCGCTACGGGGAAGCAAGCTGGTGGGGCAGGGAGCATGTCAAAGCAGGTTGCTCAGGCGGCTGTGAAAGGCTGAGTAGATCTCTGCGTAAGACTTCGCCCATTCTGGATCTGGTTGAACATAGCGTTCCACCTGCACCAATCGATCGGCAGCCTGTTGGACAGAGCAGCACCAATAGGCAGAAGCAGCCAAGATGGCTGCCCCCACAGCCGGCTCTGGGTGTTTCACCACGGCCAAGGGACGGGCAAGGATACTGGCGCGCAGGCGCAACCAAAGAGGGCTTTTGCTGCCTCCGCCGGTGGTGAACATCGGACTCTGTTCTGACACCGGGATCCCTTGAGCCGCCAACGTTTCCAGCCCCAGCCGCTCGACCATGGCTACCCCCTCTAACAACGCAGCATAAAAACGGGGGGATCCCTCTTCTGCCTCCGGCAAGAACCCGGCAAACCGGGGATCGACAATGGGAAAACGTTCTCCCGGCTGACAAAGGGGATAGCTGACCAGCCCAGTGGGCAGATAAGCCTGGGCTTGCTGATCCAGCACTTGCAAGTTGCCGCCAGGGAAGTAATGGGGCAAAACTCCGCCTCCACAAAAGGAAGCCGCTCCCGGCCACCAAACCGTTCGTTCGCGACAGTGGTGTGGAGCACAGTCCGGGTGCAAATGGGAATAGATGCTTGGGGTTTGTATGGGATCCGGACTGTTGGCCTTGAAAATGAGGGTTGTGCCCAAGCTGGTGGAAACCTGACCTAAGCGGGTGGCCCCTGCTGCCAATTGCCCGGCACAGCCATCCGTGATCCCTGCCGCGATCAGCACTTCCGGCCCCAATCCCCAGTCTGCTCGCACCGTTCCCAAACCCGTTCCCGGCGACACCACCTCGGGGAAATGCTTAGGATCAAGGCCCTGCCGCGCCAACCACTCCTGAGGCCAGGTGTAGGTCTCCAGGTCAAAGCCACTTTTGAGGGCGTGGGTGTGATCGGTAACCAGCTTGCGCCCCCCCAGTTGGCTCAGCAAAAAGTCCGCCGGATGGGCCAGGTAGCTGTCTCGATACTGATCAGGATGGGCTTCCGCCCACCACAGCCAACGGCTGAGGCCCCAACTGGCAGGGATCCCCAATTGCTTGGCCTGAGCCTGGCCCCGCGGGTCGGAATACAGCCACGCCTGTTCCAACGGCATGCCCCGACCATCCACCGGCAGAATGGTGCCGGAAGTGCTGCACGCACTCAGAGCGGCAATGGAATACCGATCCCCCAGTTGCGCGGTTAGTTGTCCCAGAAGGGCTTTCAGGGTTCGCAACCAGCGGCCTGGATTGGTCTCTGGGGGATCCCACCGGCGCTCGCTTTTGGCCACCACCTCTCCTTGTTCTGAGAGGGCCACCACCCGCATCCCAGAAGTGCCCAGATCGATCCCAAGAAACACAGGGGGCATAGGGGTACTCATCTCATCATCAGCTCATCATTAGGAAGGAAAATGCCTTGTCATGATGGAGTGCCCAAGGCCCAAGAATGCTCTCTGTATAGATGGGGTGGCCAAGTGGCTCAAACTGGCCTAAAGGATGGGATAAGGACTCCGGCCCGCTGTCGCGATCACAATTTCAAAACTCCTGGCTGCTCCGAGCCAACGCTTCTTGGATATCCAGATCCAGCCCTTTCACCGATTCCAGCACCGAGCGGGTGATCAGCTTACCCTCCTGCACCAAAATGGCGCCGGTTACAGGGTGCAAAAGCGGCTGTTCGGCCCGCCGACCGATCAACGCCTCGATATCCTGAAAAGCATTGATGTACATCCCGGCAGGCAATTCCACCACCACCCCTTCCCCCAGCACGCGCGCTTGGCAGGCCAGGCGGGAGTTGGGCTTGCAGGTGGTGATCGCCTCCAGGGTGCGCTGCTCCCGCTTGCTCACCGGAGACAAAGACTCCATCCCTTCCTTAACGTACACATGGCAGGTGGCACAGAGGCCGCGCCCGCCGCACTCTTTCAACACATTCAGCTCTTCCTGCAACAGTACCGAGAGCAAATTGCTGTTGGTGGCGATTTCAGACACTTGGGCAATGGGATCCAACCGCACGCGCTTGACCATAACCTTCCCTCTGTTACACGCCTTAACATTAGCTTGTCCATGAAATAAAGATCCCAGCCGCGTCCACATTGTATTATTGGCTACCTCGGTGGGCAGGTTGAGCCTCTTTTGGGGAATCGGGCTAGATTGGATCCCACTGTTGATTTCTGCTGTCCACTTCTAGGGTTCTGGCGGCATGAGTTCTCCGGCCATCCAGTGGTATCCCGGCCATATTGCCAAGGCAATTGGCCAGTTGCGGGAAGAGTTGCAGCGGGTGGATGCGGTCATCGAGGTGTTGGATGCGCGGATCCCGTTGGCCAGTCGTCATCCTGAGCTGGGCCGGTGGCTGGGGGAAAAACCTCGCCTCCTGGCTCTGAACAGGGCGGACTGCATTGAGGCTGGGGATCTGAAAGCTTGGCAGGAGTATTTTTTACGGCAAGGGATCCCTGTCTATCCCACCAATGGCCGCTCAGGAGAAGGGGTGAATCGCCTCAAGCAGGCGGTCTTGCAACTGGGGCAATCGGTCAATATGCGGCGTCAACAGCGGGGAATGCGACCGCGGGCCGTTCGGGCGGTGGTGGTGGGCTTTCCCAATGTGGGCAAATCTGCTTTGCTGAATCGACTGTTGGGGCGGCGGGCAGCCGAGAGCGCAGCACGTCCTGGGGTGACGCGGCAACTGCGGTGGGTGCGGCTGGGGGGAGAGTTGGATCTGTTGGACTCGCCGGGCATCATACCGCCCTCTCTGCCGGATCAACAGGCGGCCTCTCTATTGGCCATCTGCGATGACATCGGCGAAGCGGCCTACGATCCCGAACGGGTGGCGGCCCACTTTTTGGATCAAGTGCTGAGGGTGCAGCCCCAAGCCGGATCTCTCTTGCAAAAGCGCTACGGTTGGCCGGATCCGATCCCTCCCGGTGGTGCCGCAGTGCAGGAGTTGGCCGAGCGGCGGTATCAAGGGGATCCCCAGCGGGCGGCACGGCAAGTTCTCAACGACTACCGCAAGGGCTTGCTGGGGCCGCTGGCCTTGGAACTCCCTCCCAAGGCTTGAGCCCCTTAGAAGAAATCACGAAAGAAAGTCACGTTGTTGCTATGCCCACGGCAGGGAAACCGCTGCTGTGGGGCGTTGACTTTTCCCGAAACTGTCTACACTTGTCCCCAGCCGGGATCCAGCCTCTGTTTCCAAGGCCGATACACCTTGAAGTAGACAACGGAACCCACTTGTCTGGCCAAGGCTTTGATGCAAGTGTCTCCACCCATACAGCGCTGGCAAACGGGATGGTTCACCTGCAGACGATTGAACCCCCGCCGCAGCGCACAGGCCGGTTGGCCCCGCAAAATCTCGGCCAGGGATCCCCCCAGCGTCACTTGCCCCAGCGGGATTTGCCCTTCATAGTCCTTGCAACAGGGCACCACCGTGCCGTCGTAGAGGATCCCCGCCTGACCGGAAGCGCCATTGCAGTATCCCCAGCGAGCTGGGATTACCCGTTCTGTCTCCACGTTGCCCCAACTGTCCAAGGGAAACGTTTCCAAAACCAAGCGGGGATGGATGCGGATCTGCTGCCAGCGGCCCGGTCGGTAAGTAGCAATCTGGGCTTCTACCCAATCGAGAGCCGGTGCATCCGGGATCCCTTGCAAAGCTCGTCTGGCCCAAGCCGAGAGCTGAGCGCGCATCTGCTGTGCAGAATCGATCACCGAAAGAGCCTTATGCGGCACCAAAAACGGGTGGGGGCTAGTATCCAGGAATTTGAGATGCACCTGCGTAGGGCTGGAGGAGCGCAAGTGCACCTGCAGAAATTGGGTAATCCCAGCAAAGTAGCGCTCCGGCGTGAGGCGGGGAGGTGCTCCGCGAATGCTGAAGGTGACTGGATCGGGAGTTTGCAGGGAAATGGTTAGCTTAGCAAAGGGGCTGCGGTTCAGCTTTTCAATGTGCTCCGGCCAGAGGGCAAAGGTGCTGCCGTTGCTGGTCAGGTGCAGGCGAAGGCCAAGCTCAGCGGCCCTGCGAATACCCTCGAAAAGGTATGGGTAGAGCAGCGGCTCCCCCATCAGGTGAAAAGCCATCACGCGGGCCAGCCCTGTTGCCGCTACTTCCTCCAAAATCTGCTCCAGCAGAGCGGGCTCCATGTGCCCCCGCCGCCGTTGCATGATCCCATCTGGACAAAACTCGCACTTAAAGTTGCAAACGTTGGTCACCTCTATGTGCAGGCGTTCCAGTTGGGGAATAACAGCAGACATTAACAGCAGACATAGAGAGGGCCGGAACAAGTCGAGGGCAAATAGCGGATCCCCCACAAGCGCTAGGTAGTGATACGCTGTTTATCAGGTTAGATCCGGAGCGGAGCCATTGCAATGCTGAAATGCACCACTCGTCACGTCCATATCTTTGCCGGTGAAGTTACTGCCGACAACAACTTCGTGCCCCGCGACGACCTGTTTACCCTCGATGTGGATCCGGACAACGAGCTGGTCTGGACTGATGCTGCCCTGCAAAAGGTCTATGCCCGTTTCGAAGAGTTGGTGGAAGAATACCGGGGGCGAGACTTGACCGAGTACAATATCCGCCGCATTGGGTCTGACCTGGAACATTTCATCCGATCCCTGCTCAAGCAAGGGGAGATCGCCTATAACCTGCAGGGGCGTGCCCCCAACTTCAGCATGGGCTTTCCCCAGATCCCTGCTGAAGAAATTGTCGGCCAATACATCCCCAAGGGCTAGCTCTTTGCCGGTTCTGGACAGAGTTTTTGATTGTTCTGCATCTAAGGCTTTTACCCATCTGATTGTCGGAGCGTTTCCCCATGTCTGGAGAACCCACCCCCGAGGCCGCTGCTGCCGAGAAACCCGCTGAAGCTGCCAAGCCTGCTGCTGAGGATTCCCCCAAAGCCGCTGCGAAAAAAGTTGCTAAGGAAGAAAAGCCCTTCGAGCAACAGATCACGGAAGAGGTGATCCCGGCAGCCATTGCGGCTTTTCAAAAGCGCGGAGTCAGCGATCTGGAGCTGCGCCTGGAAGGCAAGACGCTGGTCGGCGCGTTTGCAGGAGGCAAGAAGCAATTTAGCGTGCTGTTTGCTGAGGGATCCTTGAATGGCCGCAAGTTCTTCCGCTGTACCACCGAAGGATCCCCGGCCAGCACCATCGAGTCTTTTATGATCGACGAGCGGCGCGTGGATGTCAACCTATTCGTGTTTTATTTGGTGCAGCGCCTTTACGCTCAGCAGTGGTATTGAGTTCGCGTGACCTTGAAGGATCCCTGGCTACCCCTAGCCGGAGAGAGTAAGCCTGCTCGCAAGAGACGAGGGGAGGTGCAGCCGGCTGCAGTTACCGTAAAGCCAGGATCCATCCGGCCATGTTCTTTGGCATGCCCACGATCCCAGAACGGGCACCTTGGCTGCCGCCTTCCCGGAAGATGAGCTGCGCACTTGGCTCGAAGAACGGTACCGCCCCAGCGGGATCAGCCGTTCATAGTCGCGTTTCAGGTTAGGGTGAGAGGCCTGGGCTACTGATCGCGCCAGCGGAACGGAGTCCTTGAAAAGCCTTCTGGCCCCGTGCATTCAACGTTTCTAGTTTGAATCGAAATGCCCATAATTGCCCAGAGGGCTGCTCCCGTAGATCAGGTTCCCCGGCAAACGGCGCCGCTTGAGCCTGAACCCAGTCTGACCAGAGGTTATCTAAAGTGAGGATCCCTAATTGTGGGGATCCCTTGCCATTGGGAGGGATGTTCTGTCGAGGCCAAAAAGATTATCGTTTGTAAAGAAAGCTAAGGCGGTGCTACGGGAGGTCTCGAAATGTACATCGTGCAGATTGCGTCTGAATGCGCCCCGGTTATCAAGGCGGGGGGACTGGGGGATGTGGTGTACGGCCTCAGCCGGGAGCTGGAAGTGCGGGGGCACTGTGTCGAGCTGGTTTTGCCCAAGTATGACACCATGCGCTACGACCAGATCTGGGGTTTGCACGACGCCTATCGCGATCTCTGGGTGCCCTGGTACGGGGGAGCCATCCACTGTTCGGTGTACTGCGGCTGGGTGCATGGCCGCCTTTGCTTTTTTATTGAGCCCCACTCGGGCGATAACTTCTTCAATCGCGGGTGTTATTACGGCTGCCCGGATGACAACATGCGTTTTGCTTTTTTCAGCAAGGCGGCTCTAGAGTTTCTCCTACAAAGCAACAAGCGCCCCGACATCATCCATTGCCACGACTGGCAGACAGGGTTGGTACCGGTGCTGCTGTTTGAGATCTACAAGTACCACGGCATGGCAAATCAGCGGGTGTGCTACACCATTCACAACTTCAAACACCAAGGCTTTGGCGGCCCAGAGATTCTTTGGGCTACCGGCCTCAACCGCGAACCCTACTACTTCCACTACGACCGTTTGCGCGATAACTTCAACCCCTTTTCTCTCAACTTTATGAAGGGGGGAATTGTTTTTTCCAACTTTGTCACTACGGTCTCTCCCAATCACGCGCTGGAGGTGCAATTTGGCGACTACGGCTATGGACTTGGCCATACCCTCTACTTGCACCGGCACAAGTTTCGCGGCGTTTTGAATGGCATCGATTACGACATTTGGAACCCGGAGATCGACCGCTTTATCCCCGTGCGCTACACTGCTCAAACGCTGGAAAATAAAGCTAAAAACAAAAAAGCTCTGCGGGATCGGCTGCTACTGCAGGATGTTGACAAGCCTATCGTGGCCTATATCGGGCGATTGGACGAGCAAAAGGGCGTGCATTTGGTGCATCATGCCATCTACCGCTCCCTGTTCAAAAATGCCCAATTTGTTCTGCTGGGATCCGCTACGGAGCTAGGGATCGGCGCTTGGTTTGCCCACGAGAAAAGCTACCTCAACAACAACCCCGATGTTCACATTGAGTTGGGCTTTAACGAAGAACTTTCCCACCTTATCTATGCGGGGGCAGACATCATCGTAGTGCCCAGCCACTACGAACCCTGTGGACTCACTCAGATGATTGGCTTGAAGTATGGCACAGTTCCGGTGGTGAGAGGAGTGGGTGGCCTGGTGGATACCGTCTTCGACCGCGACTACGATCCCCACAAATTGCCCGAGCAACGCAACGGCTACGTCTTTTATCACACAGATCCAGCTGCTTTGGAGTCGGCTCTGGATCGGGCCATCGACCTTTGGTACACCGCTCCTGACCAGTTCCGTCAACTGCAGATTCAAGGCATGAGCTACGACTACTCCTGGAACTATCCTGGCAAGGAGTATCTGGAGATCTACGACTTCATTCGTCACCGCTGAGCCCAACAGCGATCCCCAGCGATCCCAGCTCTTGACCCCAAGGACGAAATGCTGGACGATAGGTAGCAATCTTGGGCTTAACCTTCTCTACAGATTTGCTGCTGAGAAGGGTAATTCTGCTCCGTTATCTTTCCCTGTCTGTAAGGATCCCCGGCTGCCATGGGTTATCTCGCCTTGGTACTCCACGCGCACCTGCCGTTTGTGCGCCACCCTGAGCAAGACTTTGTGCTGGAGGAAGAATGGCTCTACGAAGCCATCACGGAGACCTATGTGCCGCTGCTGCACATGTTCGAGGGGCTACAGCGAGATGGCATCGACTTTCGCTTCACCATGTCCCTGACGCCGCCCTTGGTGTCGATGCTGCGGGATCCCTTGCTGCAGGAGCGCTACGACCACTACCTAACCAAATTGGAAGAGCTGGCTCAGCTGGAGTACGACAAAAACGCCACCAACGGCCACATTCGCTACCTGGCGGAGCACTACATCAAGCAGTTTGCCATGGTGCGGGATCTCTGGGAGCGCTACGACCGGGATCTGGTGCGAGCTTTTAAGCAGTTTCAAGACAGCGGCAACCTGGAGATCATCACCTGTGGGGCTACCCACGGCTACCTGCCCTTGATGCAGATGTACCCGCAGGCAGTCTGGGCGCAGTTGATTGTAGCTTGTGAGCACTACAACGAGCACTTTGGCCAATGGCCGCGGGGGATCTGGCTGCCGGAATGCGCCTACTACCAAGGGCTGGAGCGGATGATTGCCGATGCCGGCCTGCGCTACATGATCACCGACGCCCATGGTCTTCTCTACGCCAAGCCCCGGCCTCGTTACGGCATGTACGCCCCTATTTTTACCGAGACCGGCGTCGCCGTTTTCGGGCGGGATCACGAGTCTTCGCAGCAGGTGTGGTCGGCAGAGGTGGGCTATCCAGGGGATCCGGTTTACCGCGAGTTCTACAAAGACCTAGGGTATGAGGCCGACTACGAGTACATCAAGCCTTACATCATGCCCAACGGCCAGCGGAAAAACACCGGCATCAAGTACCACCGCATCACCGGGCGCAACCTGGACCTGGGGCAAAAGCAGCTTTACGACCCCTATTGGGCGCGGGAGAAAGCGGCAGAGCATGCGGGCAACTTTATGTTCAACCGCCAGCGGCAAATCGAATATTTGTACAGCGTCATGGGCCGCCCGCCGCTGGTGGTGGCCCCCTACGATGCGGAGTTGTTCGGCCACTGGTGGTACGAGGGCCCTTGGTTTTTGGATTTTCTCATCCGCAAGAGCTACTTCGACCAAAACACCTACCGCATGACTCACCTGGCGGAGTACCTGCGGGAGAACCCCACCCAGCAGGTGTGCAAACCTGCCCAGTCCAGTTGGGGGGCGCGCGGCTTCCACGAATACTGGCTGAACCCCAGCAACGCTTGGATTTATCCCCATTTGCACAAGGCCACCGAGCGGATGATCGAGCTGAGCCGTCGCGAGCCTGCCGATGACCTAGAATGGCGGGCCTTGAACCAGGCGGCGCGAGAATTGCTGCTGGCTCAATCGTCTGACTGGGCTTTTATCATGCGCACAGGGACGATGGTTCCCTATGCAGTGCGCCGCACCAAGTCTCATCTGCTGCGCTTCAACCACCTCTACGAGAAGATCAAAGAGGGTCAGTTTCGGCGAGAAAAAGCCACCCCTGAAGAGGAGCAGTGGCTGGCCAAGGTGGAATACATGGACAACATCTTCCCCAATCTCAACTACCGGGTTTACCGACCCCTCTAAGCCGGTTGGGCAGGTCTGGAGGGTGCCTGCTTCCGACCGCCAGAGACACCAGAGGCAGAAGTTTCCGGCTACCCTCCTTGAGGGGATCGAACTACCCCAGGGCAGGAGGGATCCTCCGTTCGTTGCGCTGATCCCAACCTTCCTCTCCTTTTGGGAAAGGGGCAGGAGTCGCTCGTGTTGGCCTCGCAGAGCGCTCAGGGAGCGTTTTAATCTGGCTTGTTCAGTAGCCCCGATATCCCCGAAGACTCCCTGCTGCTGGGGCCCACCTTTCCTAGCCGGATGGCCAGGCCACCGATTCTAAAGCTTGGTGCCGCACTCGGCGCAAAACTTGTGCAGGGTGGGGTTTTTGGTGCCGCAATTGGGGCAGTAGATCAGCTCGGCGGCTTGTTCCAGTTGCCGCTTCTCCGGCAGCCCGATCATCTGATAATTGGCTTTGCCGGCAGGCACCATCGGGTAGCAGTTTTCGTCCCGCTTGACCACAAAGTCGGCCACTACCGGCCCCTCGTGCTTGAGGATCTCCTGGATGGCATCTTCCAGTTGATCGGGGTGATCGACGCGGATCCCTTTTACCCCAAAAGCCTCGGCTAGCTTGACAAAATCCGGCATTCCGGGAGACATATCCGAGTGGGAGTAGCGCTCGCCGTGGAAGGCCTGCTGCCACTGCCGCACCATGCCCTGCCAGCCGTTGTTGATGATGGCCACTTTGGTGGCAATGCCGTACTGAGCCACTGTGCCCAGCTCTTGCATGTTCATCTGGAAGCTGGCATCGCCACTGATGCAGATGACTTCTTCGTGAGGCAGGGCTACCTTGACTCCCATCGCCGCGGGGAACCCGTAGCCCATGGTGCCCAGCCCAGAACTGGAGATCCATTGGCGCGGCCCGTTGCGCAGAAACTGCGCCGCCCACATCTGATGCTGGCCAACATCGGTGGTGTAGTAGGCGTGGGGAGCATGACGACGAAAGGCATCGATCACCTGTTGAGGGGCAATCACGCCTTCGTAGCTGGGCACCTGCAGGGGATAGTCCCGCTTCCAGCGCTCGATCCGATCCAGCCAAGCCTGAGTTAGGCCTGGAGTAGAAGGCATTTTGCTCAGTTGAGCCAGCATCTCCACCAGAACAGTGCGCACATCCCCTACAATCGGCACATCGGGCGCACGGTTTTTGCCCACCTCGGCTGGGTCGATGTCGATGTGAATGACTTTGGCGTGCTTGGCAAATTCATCTAGCTTGCCGGTTACGCGGTCGTCGAAGCGGGCTCCCACCGCAATGAGCAGGTCGCACTCGGTGACGGCGAAGTTGGCATAGGCCGTGCCGTGCATGCCCAGCATCCCCACCGACAGGGGATCGTTCTCATCGAAAGCCCCTTTGCCCATGAGGGTGGTGGTCACCGGGATCCGATAGGTGTGGGCCAGCTCGGCAATTTCGGCGTGGGCACCGGAGATGATCGCCCCACCTCCCACATACAGCAAGGGCCGTTTGGCCTGCAGGATCAGCTTGGCCGCCGCATGGATTTGCCGTGGGTTGCCTCGCACGGTGGGCTTGTAGCCGGGGATGTTGATCTCGCTGACAGGTTGATAGTCAAACTCTTCTAGGCCCACATCTTTGGGGATGTCGATCAGCACCGGCCCGGGCCGCCCTGTCCTGGCAATGTGAAAAGCCTCTGCCACGATCCGAGACATTTGGCGCGGATCCCGTACCACGTAGGAGTGCTTCACAATGGGCAGGGTGATGCCAAAGATGTCCGTCTCCTGGAAGCCGTCGGTGCCAATCAGATGGCGAGGTACCTGCCCAGTGATGACCACCATCGGTACAGAGTCCATCATGGCGTTGGCAATGCCCGTCACCAGGTTGGTCGCCCCTGGGCCAGAGGTAGCAAAACACACCCCCACCTTGCCAGTGGCGCGAGCATATCCGTCGGCGGCGTGGGCAGCCGCTTGTTCGTGGCGTACCAGGTAATGTTTGAGCAGCCCCTGAGACTCGGCTTTGTACAGCTCGTCGTAGATGGGGAGGATGGCTCCCCCCGGATAGCCAAAGATGTGTTGCACCCCATGCCGGTGCAGGCTGTCCACCAACGCATATCCACCAGTCGCCACGGTGTCTCCTCCCCACTGAGATGACCGAACGTCAAACGCCCGCTCTCAGGAGCGCCAGCGCAGACAGGGTACTGGCCAGAAGTTGGCCAACTTTGTATTCAATTCTACAGTCTAGCAGTGGTTTGCTTTGGAATCGCTTAGACTTTCACGGTCGGCTAAAGTAACACTGGGGATCCCTAGGGATCCTCGCCGGAGTGTTGAGAGTGCCCTATCCATGACTGGAGAGCCAACCCCCATTGACCCCGGGCCGGAGCGGTCTCAGGGCAGCTTGCTGCTAGCTGTGCCCATCCTCGGATCCCCGCACAGTGCTGTGGGATCCCGACAGTGGCTGGTATGGGGAGCGCTGGGGATCTTTCTGGTGGGTCTGGGGTTGCGCCTGTGGCGGCTGGACGAGTTCCCGGCACCTGTGTTCGATGAGGTGTACTTCCCGGAGTTTGCCCAGAACTACCTGGATGGCAAGCCTTTTTACGATGTGCATCCTCCCTTGGGCAAGTACTTCATTGCCCTTAGCATTCAGGTGTTTGGCCGCAACGAGTGGGGATTCCGCTTCGCCACTGCTTTTTGCGGATCCCTGATCCCGCTGTTGCTGACCGGTTTAGCCTACCGCCTCACCTACCACGTGGGCTTTGCTCTGTTGAGCGGGGTTTTGCTGCTGACCGATGGGGTGTTTCTGGTGGAATCCCGCTTTGGCCTGATCAACGTGTATCTGGTAGCCTTTGGGCTGGCAGCGACCATTCTGTTGCTGAGAGGTCTAGAAGACCAAGGTTGGCGACGGGCTGCTCACTTTGCTTGCTCCGGGATCCTGTTGGGGGCGGCAGCTTCGGTGAAGTGGAATGGCCTCTGGTTTGCCTTCATGTTTGCTCTGTTGGGGATCCTCGTCTGGGGAGTGGTCTGGCTGCGCCCGCAGTGGATCCCACGGTTGGGCATTTTGAGCCAGATTCGTCATCTGCGCTGGTGGCACTATGCGTTCTGCTTCATCCTCGCTCCGCTGGCCTTTTATGCCATTCAGTGGATCCCGCACCTGCAGCTGAATCCCCAACAGGGACTAACTCTGGATTGGAGCTGGACGGGCATCCAGAATTATTTCCGATCCCTGGTGCTCATCAACCAATCCATCTACGGCGGCCACATGGCAGCCCACCTGGTGGTGAACGAAGAGACCCCTGTTCACCCCTACTGCTCCACCAGCTTGCGATCCCTGGTGGCTTGGTTCCCGGCTTTGCGTCCTTGGCTGACTACGCCCTTGGCCTCGGCAGGAGCTTGGTCCTGGCCAATTCTGGGCCGCCCCGTGGCCTACTACTTCGGCAGTCAGGGCAACCTCTGGCAAGCTGTTCATGGCTTGGGCAATCCTTGGCTGTGGTGGCTGGGGACGGGATCCATCTTGGTGCTTGTCTGGCGAGGGATCCGCCACTTTCACGGTCTCGAAGCCTTCATTTTGATTGGCTATGCGGCCAATTACCTGCCTTGGTTTAGGGTCAGCCGCTGCGTTTTTATCTACCACTACATGAGCGCTCTGGCGTTTAGCACCCTAGCCCTGGCTTGGTTGGTGCTGCTGGGCTGGCAGAGCTATCGCCGCTTTTGGCGCGGGGCGAGCATCACGGCGGTGGCCTTGGTTTTGGCGTCCTTTGTCTTCTTTTTCCCCGTTTGGCTTGGCCTGCCCCTCAGTCCAAGCGGATTCTACGCCCGCATGTGGTTTCGCTCTAGCCCGGTGCCGCTGTTCTGTTTCAGCCCCCAATCCTGCCAACAGCCCCCGCTGCACCTGCCGCCCATCCCCGGCTTGAACTGGATCTAAGGGAGGCATGGTAAGCTTTGTGAAGTTTGTTTCGTGAAATGCGGCGCTCCGTTACCGAAAGATGGAGCGAGGTTCGCGAAACCCTTGTGGTGGAGGTAGTGGAAACGTCATGGCCCGATCTTGCCCGAGTTCTGCCAACTCTCCCCGCCGTCCACTGGCTTATTCAGAGCAAGCTGTCCCGGTTGGGGTGATCGGGGTAGGCAACATGGGCCAGCACCACACCCGCGTTTTCAGCCTGATGAAGGATGTGCGGGTCGTGGGGGTAGCGGATATCAACGTGGAACGGGGATTGGATGTGGCCAGCCGCCACCGCGTTCATTTCTATGAGGACTACCGCGATCTGCTGCCCCATGTAGCTGCCGTGGCCATTGCCGTGCCGACGGTTTTGCACCACGAGGTGGGTATGGCCTGCCTGGAGGCCGGGGTACATGTGCTGATCGAAAAGCCCATCGCTGCCAGCATCAGCGAAGCAGAATCGCTGGTGAACCGAGCTGCCGATTGCAATTGTATTTTGCAGGTGGGGCACATCGAGCGCTTCAGCCCTGTTTTCCAAAAGCTGGGCCAAGTCTTGCAAAGTGAAGAACCTCTGGCTTTCGAGGCTCACCGTCTCAGCCCCTATTCCGACCGCGCCAGCGATGTGTCGGTGGTATTCGACTTGATGATCCACGACATCGATCTGTTGCTGGAGCTGATCCCATCTCCCGTGACTCAGATTACCGCCAGCGGCAACCGCATCTCCAAGCTGGGCTACCTGGACTACGTCACGGCTACTCTCACTTTTGCCAACGGTGCCATCGCCACCCTCACTGCCAGCAAGGTCACCCACCGCAAGGTGCGCAAAATTGCCGTCCACTGCAAGAATGCCTTGGTAGAAGCAGATTTTCTACACAATGAGATCTCGGTGTACCGCCAGGGATCCGTCGGCAGCACCAGCGACTACGGCCAAATGCCCTACCAGCGGGATTGTTTGATTGAGAAAGTCCACACCGACAATATCGACAAGCTGCATGCCGAACTGGAGCACTTCATCAATTGCGTGCGGGGGGGCAACCAACCTTCTGTGGGTGGGGAACAGGCCCTGAAAGCATTGAGGCTGGCCTCGGAGGTAGAGCGGATTGCTTTGGATGGATGTGCCTGGAGCGAAGCCAAGCCCCGCCGTAGTCTCCTATCCTAGTCTTTAACGCAAGCCTCAGATGGGGGCAGAGCCCTGTTGTTGGCCCATAGCCATTCCAGCATCAGGCTGGGGAAGAAAAAGCGACATTCGCGCCCGCGGAGTGCAGCTCTATTGACAGCTCCCCATTCGGGTGGCAGCTTTTCGAGCGAGCAATGGGGCTCCCACCAGACTCAGGCAAGAGGTGGCATCCACAGCTGTGAAATCGGGCACGCAAGCCCCGGCAGCAACGGCGAGTCCAATTCGAGTCCAATTCATCTTTCCCAAGCAAGTTTTGATCAGCACCAACTGCCCTTGATGGCGTCGGTAGACTTCCGTAGACTTCCGCTTGTTGCTGTTGCCAGTCCACCGCCCAATACTCCTGTACCCCACGCCGACTGTAAAGCTTGAGCTTAGTTTGCTTATCTTGGCCAATATTGCGAGCTCCAGGGCTCAGCACTCCTACCGCCGATTCTGGGGCACTGTGGAGTTTGCCATCCGCCCCTAACGCTGTTCTCAGTCGAGAGCGGCTTACCCACACCACATCAGGAGCCACATTGTTATCTTCGGCAAAAATCACTCCCGGAGCAGTGTTGGCCAATCTCAGGCCCGTTTTCTCACTCTATTCGCCTTTCAAATTTCTTCTAAGATGCGAAACTGCACATGGTTAATGGCCAGCTCCCCAATTGAGGCTTGGTCGGTGTTGATCGTCTCGAAAGGGATCCCTTTGGCGATCTCGGCATGGGTCCAGGGCAAGCCCATGAAGTAGCGCTGCGAATAGGGGCGCTCCCCCCGATCGTCGGGGTTCGACTCCATCGGCACCCAACCCCAGCCGGGCAGATAAAACTCAATCCACACGTGGTTGTACTGGGGAAACAGTGGGATCCCTTTCAGTTCTGGATGGGGAGGACATTTGTAGCGCCCCACCGTGCGGCAAGGGATCCCATTGAGGCGGGCCAAAGCCAACAGCACCCCCACATATTCGCCACAAGAACCGGAGCCACGCCGCAAAACCTCATCCGGCGGATCAATGCGAGAGGTGACCCGGTAGGAGAGCTTGTCGTAAACATAGGCCCGGATATTGAGCATTTTGCGCAGCAAGTTGGTCTCGCTGCCAACGGCCAGCCGCGCTGCCTCTCGGACAATCGAGGTGTCCATGGCCAGGTAGTCATCGTCCACCAAGTAGCGATCCCGCAGCTCCCTGGGCAAAACGGCAGCCTCTACATCCAGTGGATCGATGCAGTACTTGATACTGTAGAGATCCAGCACCGCCCGCCAGCCAAACAAGCGCACCTCATGGGCCCCCAGGGATCCCAGCGAAAACACCGCCACCTGTTGGCCAGATTGCTCTTCCACTTCAAACGGCAGACCTACCCAGTGCAGGCTGCGCACCCGTTGGCGAAGGCTGTTGCAGGGCAAGGCAATTCGCCAGACCAAATCGGGCAGGAAGCGCGGCTCTTCTTGGGCAATTTCTTCCACATAGGTCAGCTCCACCCGATAGCCGTGGGAGAGGGTGTAGGTGGCGCGTTCCCCCAGACACTGGGGCTGAAAAACTACCGGACAGGCAATGGGGGAATCCTCGGCCTCGGTTCCACTGCCGCCAGAGGGGTCGGGGGAGCTAGGGGGATCCAAAGGCCGCAGGCGTAGGGGGGCCACCCAGGTTTTATCGCGCAGGGCCACCGACAAGGGATCTGGAGCGTTGGGGTTGTCGTGGATGTAGGCTTCTTCGTGGGCGTAGGCTACCCAGAGCTGCCCCCGCCAGTAGGCCAAGCCTGTCGGCCCAGGAGAAGGGGTGAGGATGCGGGCCAGTTCTCGCCCGGTCTGGCGCTCCAGCACGTAGATCGTCTCTTCCACCCGATCGCTCACCCAGAGGTAGTCTCCCTGCACCGCAATCTGTTCTCGGCCAACCCCAGGGGCAGGCATCTCCTGCACAATAAGGCCACGGCTGGGATCCAGTTGCAGGATTTTTCCCCGTTTGTAGCAGGTGGCATAGAGGTAGCAGTTTCCCGTGTGGGGATCGATCCAGAGGGCGATCCCTTCGATGGGGCAGGGGCAGCTACACACTGGAAAGGCTTCCAGGGATCCCGGTTCCTGCAGAGCGGCCATGGGAATGCGCAAGATTTGCCCCTCTTGCTCCCGACTGAGCCAAATCCACGCTTGATCCCCTTCTGACTCTACCCACAAACCGTAAGCGCCTTGGAAAGAATGGACATGATGGGGATTGAGCAGCAGGGTGTTGTGCTCTTGAATTTCCACCAAATAGCCCCTCACCCGATCCAAGCCGAGTAGGCAATCTCCCCAGGTGGCCAAACCTTCCAAAGCGACCAGCCCCAACGGTTGCAAAGGGGCCACAGTTCCCTGTTGCTGCCCAGATTGAGGCCACCAAGCGGGCTGGGATCCTTCTGCCGTAGAACCCGGATTTTTCAGAGCACCTAGATCATTTGCCGGATGAATGGCAACCATGAAGGCTTCCCTGCTTGTGGAGAAGTTGGCGCGCTAGCGCGATCCGCACCAGATCAGTACGACTGTCCAACATTATTATGATGCGCCTCTTTTCAACCCCACACCCAAGGCTTCTCGACCGATGTATCCCTGCTAGTCTTGCCAGGACTGGAGAATGTTACGATGATGGCGGCTTTTTGGCCAGCAAGATAGAGCAGCGGTGGGGAGTGGTAGGGGATGGAGTTGGCCTTGGCAATTGGCGGCCTGGTGGCAGGGATCCTGGCCGGGGTGCTGGGCATTGGCGGTGGCGTGATCCTGGTGCCCTTACAGGTCAGCTTGGGGATCCCACCGGTTCAAGCTGCAGCCACCAGCAACCTTTCCATCGTTATGACCTCGATTGCAGGCAGCATCCAAAACTGGCGGATGGGCATGCTGGATCTGAAACGGGTGATCCTGCTGGGGATCCCCGCATTGCTTACGGCCCAAGTGGGGGCGATCATCGCCAGTCGCCTTCCCAGCTACCTGCTGTTGACAGCCTTCGGGGTGTTGCTGCTGGCCAACACTTATCTGGTGGAGCTGCGCAAAAAGGTGGCCACCCAAGCCCTGGAGACAGAGTTCCCGCCTGCTGCTGTTCGCGACAGTGGTGCGAAGTCCTCAGGACAGATGTCTCCCTGGTTAGCCCGCGCCCTGACCGGTGGCGCTGCCGGTTTGTTGGCCGGGCTGTTTGGCATCGGCGGTGGGGTGATCCTGGTGCCAATGCAGATCCTGCTGCTGAAAGAGACGATCAAAGTGGCGATTCAGACCAGTCTGGGGGCCATTGTAATCACAGCAGTTGCTGCCACCGCCAGCCATGCGGGCCTCAGCGATTGGATCTGGAATGGCCTGGGGTTGGGGGACGGCACTATCCACCAAAATGTGCTCTGGATCCCTGGTTTGATCTTGGGGACAGGGGGGTTAATCGGTGTACAGATCAGCACACGCACCCTGCCCAAATTGCCCGATGAAACCGTCGGACTGCTGTTTCGGGGCTTTCTGACCATCCTTTCTCTCTACATTTTTTGGCAAGCTTGGCAAAGCTACCGAGCCCTGTGAAGTGATCCTGGTCTGCCTGAGCGCTCAAGACAGCAGTCCTTGGTCATTTCGATTCTACGTTGGACGCGCTTTCCCCTCAGAGGACAGGGATCCTGCTGTTTGGGATAGGGCACCTTGTTTGCAGGGGTCATGCACAGGGTAGCTGCCAAAGAGCTTCAAGGTTTCGGCAATCGATTCCAGCGCCGCAATCACCTCGGCATCCAGATAGGGCTGGCCAACAGGATTCTCCAGATCGACAAAGACATAAGTCCCTGCCTGTCGGATCCCGTTAGCCAAGCCCTTGCCCAGAGCAAAGGCCAGAAAGTCTTTTTTTCCTGCAAGCGCGGGGGGGTAGGTTGCAGGTTTGGCTCGGACAAGAGATCATAGAGTTTCGTCAAAACCCAAAGCTCCCATTGACGGCGTGACGGTGGAACACAAGCACATTCAGTTAGACAGTCGGCCCGTTGGCCTGAACACAGCCACCGGTACCATCAAAGCCCAGTTGGACTTGCTACTGCTGGGGTTGGAGTCCCTGAGCGGAGAAAGTTCCGAAGCGGTTCTGGCCGCAGCCAAAGCCCTCAACTTGGAAGAGCAGATTGGCGACCGGGTGACCCTCTGGCGACTGCGCAATGCTAACCCCTTGCGCCGCAGCAGCGGTGGGCGCAAAAAGGTCGATATCGAAGAGGCCCGCGCCCTGGTGATGGTGATTGCCTATCTGGCTGCTCAGCAACAAGCCCGTATCCGCAGCACCTTGGAGCAACTGGAAGCCGCTGTCGATCAAGAGCTCAGCCCCTTCCGTCAGCCGCTGGTGGGAGATTACTTGGATGAATTCCTCTCTCACTACCGCAGCCGCATGGTGGATGGGGACGTGCGCGATGAGAATAGCCTCACCGAGCTGGCCCTGCGCATCTTGATTGAGCTGATGTTCTACAGTAGCCCGAAAGGCGCTCAGCGCCTGTGGAAAGCCTTGCTCAGCCGTCCTGAGATGGATTTGCCTGCCGGCAGCGATCTGGAAGAAGAGGGGGTAGCCCACAGCTCCGGCCCCGATACCTCACCCTCTTCTTGAGGCAGGTTCGTCAATTATCACCTCTGTTATCGCCTCTGTAGCCCTCTACCCGTGTTGTTCGCCCGCAGTTGCCATGCCCAGCCTCACCCTGATTAGCCACACCTATCAACAACCCACTTCTACGCTGACTGTACGGGGAGAAGCCCCTGCCGATTCCAATTCTTCAGACTCCTCTGCAACGCCGCCGCTGCAAGCCATCCAGCGCAGCTTCGAGTGTCAGTTGGAAATCCGCCAGGGGGAGACAGTCAAAACTTTACACGGCGATAACGTTTGGCTCAACGATTTGATCACCGTAATCGACCGCTACGTGGGATCCCACTTGAGTGGGGAACCCAAGGGAACCTTCAGCGGTACCGTGGCCATCCGTCCGCTTGATTTTATTTTTCATCGTCTCACGGTGCGCCAAGGGGAAGATCGCATCGCGCAGGTGGATTTGTCGATGACGCAGTTGTACGACCTGCTGGAGAACCTCTCCCAGGTGGCGGATGACATTCCCCAACTGGCCAATCTGGGAACTCCGGTGGCGCGGGCTTGGTATCGACAGCCCACCGGGATCGCGGCCCTGCTGGTGGGAGGGATCGCAGTTGTGGCCGGTGTTGGGATCTGGGCCAGTCGCCCCCCTAGGGATCCCACAGCTTCCCCTTCCCCGCAAGAGCAGCTCACCATCCCTGCCTTGACGGGTCAATCGCAGCCTTTGGCCACATCCCTCCAAGAATCTGACCCAACAGCGGGAAGAGAGGCAGCAGGGGCGGATCCCCTTTCCCGTCTGCGAGACATTTTGGCAGAGCAGTGGCAGTCTCCCCCCGATTTGCCGGAGAGCTTGGCCTATCGAGTAACTGTAGATGAGACGGGATCCCCCCTGGCCGCCGAGCCGGAGAATGAGCTTGCCCGAGAGCGCCGAGCCGAAACCCCCTTTGCCAACCTGCCGGAGCTACCGCCGGATCCCTTGCCAACAGGCGCCCAACAGTTCCGCGTCAGCCTAGAGCCGGGCAACCAGGTGGAAGTAACCCAGGACAGGTAGGCATCCCGACAGGCCAAGCTGGGGTGGGTCAGCACTATAGTCTACCTAGGGATGTTATCGATAGTCACTTCAGGTTAGGGTGAGACCCGTGGGCCACTGAGAACAGCTCTCTGGCCCCCTGCGTTCAACGTTTTAGGTGTTGGGTGCATTGTCCCAGTTTGAATCGAAATAACCCTACTTTCAGGGCCAGGGGATTAGAGGAAGCAATCTGACCCTGAAGAGTAAGCCAGAAAGAGAGAGGCCGCCGAGTTGGGAGAGCCAGGGCCACACTGGCGACGCCGCCAATGCCGAGGCGCAAAGGCTCTACTGATCGCATCTGAAGGGTTTAATCGGCTTCAGACAGCTAGGGCAATGAGGACAAGAGGATAAAGTGGAAGAGTTCCCTCTATATCGGATCGCTGCCACTCTATGACCGCAACCATCGAAGTGCCTAAGCGAGGCTTACCTGTCACCATCATCACAGGTTTTTTGGGCAGTGGGAAAACCACCCTTCTCAACCACATCCTCAACAACCAGAAAGGGATGCGCACAGCGGTGCTGGTCAACGAATTCGGCGAGATCAGCATCGATGCGGAACTGATCGTCTCCAGCGAAGAAGACTTGGTGGAGCTGAACAACGGCTGCATCTGCTGCACCATCCGGGACGACATCGCCGAAAGCGTGTTGCGGTTGATGGAACGTTCCGACAAGATCGACTACCTGGTGGTGGAGACTACGGGATTGGCGGATCCCTTGCCGGTTGCCCTCACCTTTTTGGGGCCAGAATTGCGAGATCTGACGCGGCTGGACTCAATCATCACCCTGGTAGATGCCACCAACTTTGCCCCCGATCTGTTCAACAGCGACGTGGCCTATAGCCAAATTGCCTATGGGGATGTGATTCTCCTCAACAAAATCGATTTGGTCGAGGAAGCCGAGATCGAGCGTCTGGAAAAACGCATCCGCGAGATCAAAGAAGATGCCCGCATTTTGCGCACCGTCAACAGCGCAGTTCCCCTGGAGCTAATCTTGGATACCGATTTGTTTCAGGCCAGTTCCTTGCCCCAAGAAGAAGCCCATGATCACGACAGTCACGACCACCATGACCATGAGCACGATCATGACCACCACCACTCCCATCACAGTCACATCGAGGCCGACGGCTTTAACTCCCTAGCCTTTGAGAGCGATCAGCCCTTCTCTTTGGATGCTTTCCAAAATTTTCTCAACGAGTTGCCCGATGCAGTCTTTCGTGCCAAAGGGGTGTTGTGGTTTGAGGAAAGCCCAGAGCGACATATCTTTCACCTCAGCGGTCGGCGCTATACCCTCAGCAGCGATGATTGGCCTCGCCAGCCCAAAAACCAGTTGGTGCTCATCGGTCAGCGCCTCGATACAGCCCAGCTGCGGAAAAAACTCCAAGCCTGTCTTGCCCGTCCGGCCACGCGGGGTCGAGGGTTTGGTCGCTGAATCAGGGATTGGCGGCAGTCCAGGCTCAAAACAGTCGGGCAATGTTCCAGCAGCCTCGATCATGAAGCCCTGAGGTGATGGCCCACTCTCCATGTCCGACATCTTCGTGATGATCCGCAACCAGGCCAACAACGCGCTCACCTCCATCGATGGGATCCCTTTTCTCAGTTTCCTGGAGCGAGAGGGGCAGTTGATTGCAGAAGAAACCATTGAGTTGATCTATGCGGACGCTGGATTTGATGACCTGCCGATTGGAGAATACACTGTGGGGGTACGGCATGAACGGGTGGAACCCCCGAAAGCCACCTGCCCGGTCAGTATTGCCTCTGAGGACGAGGTTGTTTTGGTAACATTTGTTTACCTTGAGCCCGAGCGGGTTCTGCTGACTATTCACGTCTCTGTGGAGAAGAGGTTGTAGCCATGACTGTCAAGGTCATCCCATCGCGCTCGATCAAAGCCTTTCGCTATCGGGTGTTTTGTTTGGGACAGGATCTCTGGAATGCCCGGGATCCGATTAGCCGTGCCAACCTTGCTCTGCAACTGGCGGATGCCGCTACGACTTTGGCCCGAATGGAAGTCCAAGCCGCTCAGCCCTTCAGCTCAAGCCCTTCCTATTCCCTGCCGGAAGCTGGCCATAGGTAGCCATCGATCCAGCCGGGAATCGAGGCCAGACGCAAGGGATCCCGCCTACTCCCACTCGATGGTGCCAGGGGGCTTGGAGGTGATGTCGTAAACCACGCGGTTGATGCCGGGCACCTCGTTGACGATGCGGTTGGAAATGGTGGCCAAGAGGTCGTAGGGAACTCGCGCCCAATCGGCGGTCATACCGTCTTCGCTGGTAACCAGCCGCACCACCACCGGGCAGGCATAGGTGCGCTTATCCCCCATCACCCCCACCGACCGCACCTCTGGCAGCAGCACGGCAAAGGCTTGCCAAAGTTTGGGATAGTAGCCGGAGCGGTTGATCTCCTGCCGCACGATCATGTCCGCTTCTCGCAGGGTTTCCAGCCGTTCTTTGGTAACCTCGCCTACAATGCGGATGGCCAGCCCCGGCCCCGGAAAAGGATGGCGGCCCACAATCTCTTCCGGCAGACCCAAAGAGCGGGCCAGTTGCCGCACCTCGTCTTTGAAGAGCTTGCGCAAAGGCTCTACCAGCTTAAAGCGCAGATTTTCGGGCAGGCCGCCGACATTGTGATGGCTTTTGATCTTGACGGCAATGCGTTCTCCAGTAACCGGATCCACATGGGTATTGGCAGACTCGATCACGTCTGGGTAGAGAGTGCCTTGGGCTAAGTACTCAAAAGGACCCAGCCGCTGGGATTCTTCCTCAAACACGCGAATAAACTCTGCCCCAATTCGTTTGCGTTTTTCTTCGGGATCGGTAACCCCCTGCAACTGCCGGAGAAACCGCTCCTGGCCATCCACGTAGTGGACGGGAATGTGAAATTGCTCTTGGAAAAGGCGCAGCAGCCGCTGGGGCTCTTCCTTGCGCATAAACCCTTGGTCGATGAACACGCAGGTGAGCTGGTCGCCGATGGCCTTGTGCAGCAGAAAAGCCAAAGTGGAGCTGTCCACCCCCCCTGAGAGAGCCAAGAGCACCTTCTTGTTGCCCACACGGGCACGTACCTCTCGAATGGCTTCCTCCAGAAAAGCTGCCGTTGTCCAGGTGGGCTCGCAACCGCAGATGTGATAGACAAAGTTGCGGATGAGAAAGGCGCCAGCCTCTGAGTGGGCCACCTCCGGATGAAATTGCACCCCGTAGAGACGACGCCTTGGATCGGCAATGGCGGCACAGGGGGTGTTGTCGGTAGAGGCCAAGGTGTGAAAGCCCGGCGGCAGTTCGGTAACCGAATCCCCGTGGCTCATCCACATGATGCTGTTTTCCGGCAGGTTGGTGAGCAGGTCGGTGGGATCCAAAATGTGCAGAGCGGCACGGCCATATTCCCCCTTCTGGGCTGCTTCCACCTTGCCCCCCAACTGCTGCACCATGAGTTGCATGCCGTAGCACACCCCCAGAACCGGGATCCCTAGGTTCCAAATCTCGGGGTCACACACCGGAGCGGCTGGCTCATACACCGAGTTGGGGCCCCCGGAGAGGATAATGCCCTGCGGTTGCAGTTGCCGCAGTTGCTCAGCAGTGGTGCGATAGGAAAGGATTTCCGAATAGACGTGGGTTTCGCGAATGCGGCGGGCAATCAGCTCAGAGTACTGGGATCCAAAATCGAGAATGACGATCATCTGGCGCTGCACTTCGAGGGGGGAAAGGCCGGAACTGGGAGGAGATGCAGAAGGGATCACAAAACCTGGCACAGTGCACAATAAAAAAGCCGGTCCAAGAGACTAGCTTGGCTATGGATACGATGGATACGAAAGAAACATTAAGGGCTCTTCCATGGTAACAGGGGTGGAGAGCTTGCACGCGGCTGCCTGCTCTAAAAAGCCTCTGTCAGGCTTGCCGAGAAAACAGCGCTTCTCGGAGGAGTCTCGCCGAAAAACCGCCTGATGAGCCCCTGAAAAAGCTGGCCACCGGCTGGGCATGACTCCCGCCAACAACGCAATACAGAAGCCAGATGGCCTAGCAAAGTTAAGACTTATGATCGTGAAGGAGCGCTCCAGGCCGGTGGGGGTATTGGTAGGGATCCGCAGTGCCATTTTTTTATGTCGATTGTTGCCGAGTCCTTTCAAACCTATCTGCGCCGCCGCCGTCGTCTTCTAGCCCGCCGTCTCAAGCGACAGCAGGGCTGGGTCGTGGTTTTGGCTCTGCTGGCTTTGTACTTGCTCAGTTGGGATGCGCTGGGCGAAGATGGGTCACTATCGCACCTGTGGAGGGGACAACCCCTGTGGCTGGTGTTGATCCCGCTGTTGGGGGGAGGGCTGTACAGCTTGGGCGCCGGGGTGATCTGGATGCTGCGCCAGCGCTGGTCTGCCCAGCTGTTGGCCGAGATGATCAGCTTGCCCCATTTGACTTTGGCTGCCCTGATCTGGCTGGGGTTAGCCGTTTGGGGAGAGCACCTTTCGCCTTTCCTGTTGCGACAAAAAAACCAATTGTTGGCGGGCCTGTTGATCAGTTGGCTGTTGGCCCAGGGGTGGAGTTTTTTCCAGACAGGTTGGGTAGTAGAGGCTGGGCAACTGTGGGCCGACTATCTGCAGGAGCTGCGCGGTTCTGTATTACAGCCCTGCTACCAGCGCCTGGAAACCTGTCGTCTTTCGCTCCATCTTTACCACGCCATTTGGCAAGACCTGCAACTGGAAGAACTGGAAGCCCAGCACCTGATTCAACTGTTGTCTGAGTCGTTGCTGCCGCTGACCCTGCCGCTCAAGGTCTATGCTCAGCGGGTTCACCATTGCTGTCAGCAGTTGGCAGCCCTGCTGGCGCAAATGCAGGAGCGGGTAGAGCGGTTGGAGCAGGTGCTTTTGAATGTAGAGCTGGAGTTGGCCTCTCATCAGTTGCTTCAGGCTCAGCCGCAGCCGATTAACTTGCTGGCGGAAGATTGGGCCAGCTGTCAGGAGCTGGATTTGCAGGAGTTGGTTTGCTTAAACCAAGAGCTGCTGGGCACCGACCGTTCTTTGCAGGGCTTGACCCAAGAGCTGAAAGGCTGGGCCGACAGAGCCATCCCCGCTGGATTGAAACTGGGATCCCTGGGATGAAGAAGGCTGACGCTTCTTCCTCTGAGCCCCCACAGCTCAAGGCCCTGTGGGAAAGCTGGCTGGCGGAGCTGGGTTGGCAGCCTTCTGAACAGCAGCAGCAACAACTGCAACAGCTCTATCCGCTGGTGATGGCCGGAAACCGAACCCAGAACCTGACCCGCATCACCGATCCCATCGACTTTTGGGAGAAACACCTGTGGGATTCGCTGCGGGGCCTACGCCTGCTGGGATCCTGGGAGGCAATCCAAGCTCAGCCCTGGCGGGGGATCGACATCGGCACCGGGGCAGGGTTTCCGGGGATCCCGGCCCAAATTGCCCTGCCTCAGGCCAGCTTTACCTTGCTGGACAGCACCCAACGCAAGATTGCCTTTGTACAGGACACCTTGCAAAGGCTCTCCCTCACCCAAGCGCGGGCAGTGGCTCAGCGGGCCGAAATTTGGGGGCAAGACCCGCAGGAACGGGGCAGCTATGATATTGCTCTGGCCAGGGCCCTGGCCTCGGCGGAGACCTGCGCCGAGTATTGCCTGCCTCTGCTCAAGGTGGGGGGACGCGCCATCCTCTATCGCGGCCATTGGACCGAGGCAGAAGCCCAAACTTTGGAGCAGGCCCTTGAGCTCCTGGGCGGAAAACTGATCCATGTAGAAGCCTTCACCACACCCCGCAGCCGTGGGGTGCGCCACTGCCTACTGCTGGAGAAAGTAGCCCCCACGCCGCCTCCTTATCCCCGCTCTCCCGGCACTCCCAAACGCCAACCGTTGGGCCAAAGCAATCGCCCATGAAGGTTAGGATCCTGAGTTTCCATCTTGCTACAAAAGCTTCTCCCAATTCTCGGACAAAAAGCTGCAAGGATGGCTTTGCAAATGCCATTGGGAAGACTAAGATGTGGTTGGCATGAGGTTCGGATTGAGCGAATGGTTTAACCAGGTGAGCCTCCGAACTGAACGCTAAAGGGTAAGGTTCGGAGTTTGCTACACCATGACCATTTTTGTGGGTAACTTGTCCTTCAAGGCCAGCGAAGAAGACCTGCGACTTGTGTTCGCCGAATACGGCACCGTTAAGCAAATTAAGCTGCCGGTGGATCGGGAGACTGGCCGTAAGCGAGGTTTTGCCTTTGTGGAACTGGAAAACGAAGCCGATGAGCAAAAGGCCATCGACGAGCTGGACGGTGCTACTTGGATGGGCCGGGATTTGAGGGTCAACAAGGCGTTGCCTCGGCAGACCAGCGCAGGCGGTCGGGATGGCCGCTCTTCCCGCTTTTGAGTTAACATGCATCTACCCTTCCTCAGATGAGGTTTGAGCCAGGGATCCCGACCTGCGATCCCTGGTTTCTAGCGCGTTCCTGAGAACACTCTGCCCAGAAAGGCCAGGCTAAACCAGGCGGAGGCCACCAGGACGATGGCCGGGCCGGAGGCCACATTGAGGTAGTAGCTGGCGTACATCCCCAACAGGCTGGCGCTCACCCCAAATAGGGATCCCAGCAGCATCACCTGGTGCAATCGAGGCACCACCAGATAGGCGGTTGCCGCTGGCGTGATCAGCATGGCCAACACTAAGAGCAAGCCCACTGCCTTCATGCTGGCCACCAACGTCAGGGAAGTGAGCACCATCAGCCCCCACCCCAGCCGCTCGGTGGGCAGGCCGGCTGCTTTGGCCCCCAAGGGATCGAAGCTGTAAAAGGTCAATTCCTTGAAGAAGAGGGCCACTAACCCCAACACCAAAAGGGTGATGCCCACCACTGTCAGCACATCGACAGCATTCACCCCCAGGAGGTTGCCGAAGAGGAAGTGGTTGAGATCGATGCGAGCCCGCCGTTGGATCAAAGTGATCAACAGGATCCCCAAGGCAAAAAAGGCCGAAAAGACGATCCCCATGGCTGCATCCGGCTTGAGGGGGCTGGCGGAGCGGATCCATTGAATTAAGAGGGCGCTGAGGAGACCGGCCACAAAGGCTCCCACAAACAGGTTGAGGCCCAGCATGTAGGCAATGGCCAGGCCCGGCAGCAGCGAATGGCTGATGGCATCCCCCAGGAGGGCCAAGCTTTGCACCAGCAGATAGCTGCCCACCACGGCACAGAGAATGCCGACGGCCACCGCCACCAGCAGAGCCCGTTGCATGAAGGCAAAACTCAAGGGATCCGCCAGGCTGTGCCAGAGCCATTCCATAACGTTGTTGACCTCAAACTCTCCCTAGGCAGCTGAGTCCAGCAGCAGGGCTCGGCCATAGGCCCGCTGCAACACCGCTGGCTGCAACACCTCCCGCGGGGATCCCTGGGCAATTAAGACACGGTTGAGGAGGAGCACTTCGTCGAAGCGGGCCAAAGCCTGACCCAAATCATGGTGCACCACCATCACGATGTGGCCGGCATCTGCCAGCTCCCGCAACACCTGGAACAAAATAGCTTCGCTGGGCTGGTCGATCCCGGCAAAGGGTTCGTCAAGGGCGTAGATCTCCGCTTCTTGCGCCAAGGCCCGCGCCAGGAACACCCGCTGCTGTTGTCCCCCCGACAGCTTTCCAATGGGGCGATCCCGGTAGGCCCCCATCCCCACCCGCTCCAGGGCTTGAGCAGCCCGCTGCTGCCCCTTTTTCCCGATGCGGCGAAACCAGCCAGCAGCTCTCACCTGCCCCATCAACACTACATCCCACACCGTGGCGGGAAACGACCAGTCGATGGCCGAGCGCTGGGGTACATAGGCCACTTGCTCTCCCCACAGCGCTTGCCCGCCGTAGCGCACTTCCCCCCGTTCCAGCGGCACCAACCCCAGCAGCGCTCTGAGAAACGTACTTTTGCCGGCTCCGTTGGGCCCGAGGATGCCCGTGATGCGCCCCGGCGCGATTTCAGCTTGGATCCCTTGCAGCACCCGCAGGCTGCCGTAACACACCGTCAGATCCCGCACCACCAGGGATCCCCTGGCCGGACCAAGAGGGAGAGGAGGAAGTTGCTTTTTCATTTTGTTTTCATTTTCGGTAAATCCAGTGTACCCTAAAGGGACATCTAAACCATGAAACGATGATCAAAAGTCTTGTCTTCCTTTGGGGGCGGCGCCGTTGGGTAGCAGCCTTCGGCTTGGCAATAGGACTCTGTCTCGCTGACGGGAACGGCAGTTTTCTGGCCTTGGCCGGTTCGGGATGGGCGCGTCCCCGCGTTGTGGCCACCACCACACTGATCGCCGATTGGGTGGAGCAGGTGGGCCAAGATCGCATCCAGCTCACCAGCCTGCTGCAGCCGGGAATGGATCCCCACATCTACGAGCCGGCACCGGCGGATGGGATGGCCCTAGAGCGGGCAGACTTGGTGTTTTACAACGGCTACAACCTGGAGCCGGGGTTGATGCGTCTCATCGAAGCCACGGCCCAAGGAGCGCGGCGGGTTGCCTTGGCCGAGATCCTCGATCCCATCGTCACCAATGAGGAGGACGGGATCCCCACTCCCGACCCCCATGTGTGGGGCAATGTGGAAAACGTCATCCGCATGGTGGAGCGCATCGCCCAAGAGCTGGCGGAACAGGTGCCTGGCGAGGCGACCTTCTTCCAAACCAATGCTGCTGCCTATCGAGCAGAGCTGGAGGAGCTTCATGCCTGGATTGGGGAGCAAATTCAGACCATCCCCCCTCCCAACCGGGTTTTGGTGACCACTCACGATGCCTTTGCCTACTACACCCAAGCCTACGGCCTGAAAATGGGGGGATCCTTGCTGGGGATCAGCACCGAAGAACAGCCCAGCGCCCAGACAGTGGCCCGCTTAGTGGAGGAGATCCGCGCTCTACAGGTGCCGGCTGTCTTTGCCGAGACCACCCTCAACCCGGCCCTGATCCAAACGGTGGCCGCTGAAGCGGGAGTCAAGGTAGCGGAACAGGAGCTGTACTCCGATTCTTTGGGGGAAGCAGGCAGCGGTGCTGAAACCTACATCGCCATGATGCGCCTCAACACCTGCACCATCGTGGCAGCCTTGGGCGGATCCCCTGAATGCTCTTGAGAAGCTGAGTCGAGGCAGGAGGTCTGAGTTTTGTATGATAGGGGCTCAGACCCTTGTTCTCTCACCTCTTCCATGCCTGCTGCCATCCATCGCCCGGCCCGCACCCTCTACTGTGGCGAAGTCCGCCCGGCCCACATTGGCCAGACCGTCACCCTCTACGGCTGGATCGACCGCCGCCGCGACCACGGGGGGGTGATCTTTCTGGATTTGCGGGATCGCTCTGGCATTGTGCAACTGGTGGCGGATCCGCAGAAAACTCCGCAGTCATATCCACTGGCGGGGGAAGTGCGCAACGAATATGTGGTGCGGGTAACGGGAACTGTCCAGCAACGGCCCCCCGACTCCTTCAACCCTCGCCTGGCCACCGGCGAGGTCGAGATCTACGCCGAACAGTTGGAAGTGCTCAGTCCAGTCGGCAAGCAGCTCCCCTTCAGCGTCTCGGGAGAAGAAGCAGAGGAAGTGCGAGAAGAGATCCGCCTGCGCTATCGCTACCTGGATTTGCGGCGGGAGCGCATGTCCCGTAACCTGCAACTGCGCCACCGGGTCATCCAGGCCATCCGCCGTTTCCTAGAAGACGAGGAGGGCTTTGTCGAGGTGGAGACTCCCATTCTCACCCGCTCCACCCCAGAAGGGGCCAGAGACTACCTGGTGCCCAGCCGCGTCAACCCCGGCGAGTGGTTTGCCCTGCCGCAGTCGCCCCAGCTCTTTAAGCAGCTGCTGATGGTGGCTGGCGTGGATCGCTACTACCAGATCGCCCGCTGCTTTCGGGATGAGGATCTGCGGGCGGATCGGCAGCCGGAGTTCACCCAGTTGGACATGGAGATGAGCTTCATGGATCAAGAAGGGATCCTGGAGCTCAACGAGCGACTGATCTGCCATATCTTCAAAACTGTCAAAGGGATCCACCTGCCCCGTCCCTTCCCGCGCCTGACCTATGCCGAGGCCATGGCCCGCTACGGCTCCGACAAGCCTGACACCCGCTTTGGGATGGAGTTGGTGGATGTTTCGGAGGTGTTTCAGGGATCCCGATTCAAAGTCTTCGCCAAAGTGCTGGCTGAGGGCGGTTTGATCAAAATCCTGCCAGTGCCCGGCGGCGACGAAAAGATCTCCAACACCCGCATCAAACCAGGCGGGGATCTGTTCAAGCTGGTCACCCAGTATGGGGCGGGCGGCTTGGCCTTTATCCGGGTGCGGCCCGACAGCCTCGATACCATCGGCGCCCTGAAAGAGAGCTTGAGCCCCGAGCAGGAGAAGCGGTTGCTGGATCTCACCCAGGCCAAGCCAGGGGATCTGTTGCTGTTTGGGGCAGGGCCGGCGGCAGTGGTGAACGAGTCTTTGGGCCGGCTGCGGCTGCACCTGGGCCAGGAGCTGGGTTTGATCCCAGAGAACGCCTTGAATCTCCTCTGGATCACCGACTTTCCCATGTTTGAGTTCAACGCCGAAGAAAATCGCCTGGAAGCCCTGCACCACCCCTTTACCGCCCCCCACCCCGACGACTTGGCCGACCTGAAAACGGCGCGGGCCCAGGCTTATGACCTGGTGTGGAACGGCGTGGAAGTAGGAGGGGGATCCCTGCGGATTTACCAGCGGGAAATTCAGGAGCAGGTTTTTCAAGCGATTGGCCTCACCCCCGAACAGGCGCGGGACAAGTTTGGCTTTTTGTTGGAAGCCTTTGAGTATGGCACCCCGCCCCACGGCGGCATTGCCTACGGCCTGGATCGGCTGGTGATGTTGCTGGCCGGGGAAGATTCCATCCGGGATGTCATCGCCTTTCCCAAAACCCAGCAGGCGCGATGTTTGCTCACCGGCGCTCCTTCCAGCGTTGAGGCGAAGCAGCTCAAGGAACTGCACGTTGCTTCCACCTATCAGCCCGGTTGAGGGAGGTATCTTCCAACGACCACGGGTGCTCGATGATTTCGGCACGGGTAACAGGGCTGCGGAGATCCAGCAGACAATATTCCTTTTCAACCAAAAGGACTTTCATTGTGAAAGCCGGGCCTTTTTAACGGGAGTTCAGGAGTGCCTGGGATCCCTTCTCCCAGCCCCAGCTCCCACCTGTGGGAGGATAGAAAGGAATACACCCCTACTTTTTTTGCCATGCTACAGCTGACGGGAAAGAAAGCCTTGGTAACCGGCATTGCCAACGAGCGCTCCATTGCCTGGGGCATTGCTCAGCAACTGCACAAAGCGGGGGCCAGCCTAGGGGTTACCTATCTGCCGGACGAGCGGGATCGCTTCAAAACCAAAGTTCAGCAACTCACGGATCCCTTGCAGCCAGATTTTCTCCTCCCCTGCGACGTGCAAAGCGATCAGCAGATCAGCGATCTGTTTCAGGGGGTAACCGAAAAATGGGGTCAGGTCGATATTCTGGTTCACTGCCTGGCCTATGTCAAAAAAGAGGAGCTGAGCGGCAACTTCAGCGATATCTCGCGGGAGGGGTTTGCCCTGGCCATGGATGTGAGCACCTACTCCCTGATTGCCCTCTGCCGGGCTGCCAAGCCCCTACTGAGATCCGGCAGCAGTGTCCTCACCTTGACCTACTTGGGAGGAGTGCGAGTGGTGCCCAACTACAACATGGCTGCCGTCACCAAAGCGGGCCTGGAAACCTGTGTCCGCTACCTGGCTGCCGAGCTGGGCCCTGCCGGGATCCGGGTGAACGCCATTTCTGCCGGCCCAATCCGCACCTTGGCCTCATCGGCCATTTCCGATTTTCATGCCATGCTGCATGCTGTGGAGGAGAAAGCTCCCCTACGGCGCAATGTCACTCAAATAGAGGTGGGCAATGTGGCGGCTTTTCTGGCCAGCGACCTGGCCAGCGGCATTACCGGCCAGGTGATCTACGTGGATAGTGGGTATAGCATCCTGGGTTTTTAAGCGCTTTGGGATCCCTTGGGGATGGCTCCGGCATGAATCGCTTCTCACCCTTGCAGCGGTTGCTGCTCACCTGGATCTTGATCGTCATCAGCGGCTGGCTGGCCATACAGGTAGGTCGGCTGTTTGGGCATTTGCTCACCACCATCCTGACAGCGGCGGTGCTGGCCTTTTTGCTCAACTACCCGGTGCAGGTGCTGCGGCGCTATCGGGTCAGTCGAGGTTTGGCGGTCACCCTGGTCTTTGCTCTCTCGGTGGTGCTGCTGGTCTTGGTGGGGATCGCCGTGGTGCCGGTCTTGGCCAAGCAAGTGGTGCAGCTGGGGGCGCGGATCCCAGAGTGGGTGGACACCTTACAAAATTGGCTCGACCAGATTAGCCTTTGGGCCGCCGAGCGCAACATCAACCTTGGCCAGACGGAGCTGGTCAATACCCTTCTCAACCGCCTGCAGGCCAGCGCCGAGAAAATTGCCGGCCAATCCCTGGATCTCCTTCTGGGTACGTTCAACCAGGTGATCGACTTGGTGCTGGTGCTGGTGTTGGCCCTCTACATGCTGCTCTACGGGGGCCAGTTCTGGCAGGGGTTGCTCAGCCTCTTCCCCAAACCTTGGGGGCCGCGCATCGGCGAAGCCCTAGCCCTCAGCTTTCAGAACTTCCTCATCAGCCAGTTGGTGTTGGGGTTCATCATGGCCCTGATGCTGGTGCCGGTTTTTGGGTTTTTGCGGGTACCTTTCGGGCTCCTGTTTGGCCTGCTGATCGGCCTGCTGGAGGTCATCCCCCTGGTGGGGGGGGTGATTGGCATTGGGGCGGCGGCGGTGTTGCTGGCCTTTCAGGACATTTGGCTCAGCCTTAAAGTGGTGCTGGTTTCCCTGATCGTGCAGCAGGTGAAGGATCGGGTCATCGCCCCCCGCCTGATGGGAGAGCTGATCGGGCTAAATCCAGTGTGGATCTTGATTGCCCTGTTGGTGGGGGCGCAACTGGGGGGCATCCTGGGCGTGATCGTCGCCATTCCCCTCAGCAGTGTGGTGAAAAGCCTTTACGAGATCGCCCGCTCTGCCGACCTGGCCGCCGAAGATGGGTTGGGTTCCGGTGTAAAAGGATCCCCGCAAGGGCTCCGTCCGAGTAGCGCCAACGGCGAACCCCGCCGGGATCCTACCCTGCCCAAGCCGGAGACCCAGCAGATCTAGCTGCTCCAAAAGGGAAGAGGCTCTGCCCATGCGATTCAGGCGATCGCGTTAACCGGCAGGCAAACAGAGGCTCAATCCTGGTAAGCCCAGTTGCTGGGCTATCGATGGCCACCCTTGTCCTCAGGGAGAGGGGCTGGGGGTGAGGGCCTCATCCTAGCGAATTTTGCCCTCGATAAAAGGCACCTCCAGCACTTTTTCGTGGTGGATAGGGCCGTGGCCGAAGTAGCCTCCCTCCCCAAACAGTTCGCCGTGATCGGCTGTAACCGTGATGTAGGTGTTTTTGGGAACCAGGTCGAACAGCTGTTCAAAGATCCCATCCAGGTAGCGCACCGCCTGGATCTGTCGCTGCCGTAGCTCTTCCAACTGGGCCGAATCGAAAAAGGGGATCCCGTCCTCTTCTCCTTCATCCAGCCGCTTCAACACCCCATTCACCCCCGAGATGCGGGGCCACAAGCTGGGATCCTCATCGGGCAGCGCGTAGGGATAGTGAGTTTCGCCCACGTTTAACAGGTAAAAGCTGGGGCGATCCGGCTCGAAGCGCAACTGTTCCACCATGGCCGCCATATCGTTGTGCTGGGGCATGAGGCGGTAGGAATCGAAATCCCGATTCAGCAGCGTGCTGGGGTTGAGCACCGGCATGGAGACCATGGCGTGGGTGGTGTAGCCCAGTTGATGCTTCAGCAGCGTCGGCAAATAGAGATGAGGCAGCAGATGCTTGAACTCAATGGGTTGCCGGGTGCCGAGCCGCTCGTTGTAGCGCAGATAATCTTGCTTGTAGTGCTCGGACGCAAAAACGTGGATGGGGCTGGTGTGGGGCAGCAGGCCCATGAGCAGGTTGTAATGGGCAGGGGCCGTCCAGGAAGCGTAGCTCCAGCGCTTTTCCAGAGGGCCCAACTTCAGCAAGTGCTTGGGGTTGGCCGCCAGCAGGCTGTCGAAGCGGCAACTGTCTAGGACGATGAGCAGATAGTTGTTCTGTCCCCGCGGTTCAGGGCGGGGGTCGGGCTCAGACGCAGGAGCGGCAGACGATTTCCACCAGTTTAGGAATCCCATCCTTCCTCCTCCTCGTCGGCGTAGGGCCGCTGGACAATCCGCCAGTTGGGAGCTGCTGCCGCATCGTCGTCCTCAGGAGCGGGATCGCGAATGCGTTCCGGCGGGATATTGGAATAGGAATAGCGGCCTGCTTGGGGATCCGGCTCGTACTCCGGCAGATCTTGGGGCAAATAGTGGTCGGGGGGAATCAGCTGGGCTTCCAAAAAGCGAACTCGGTCGCTCAACTGAGTTAACTTACGGATTGCCTGTCGCTGGAACACCCGGTCGTGCAATCGCCAGGAGCCTACATACAAAAATCCCAGCCCCATCCCTGCTCCATAGGAGGCCAACAGCACCAACGACAAAGGAATCGGGGATCCCGATTGCCCACCCACCACAACCCTTGCCGGGGATCCCCAGTTTTGGATGAGGAGAACGAGCAGGCTCAAGATCCACAAGCCCAGGAGTATGAAGCGAAGGTTTCTGATCGCGTTAGCGGGACGAAATTCTTGCATGGCCTCAACCCTACCCTTTGATTAGGCTACCATTCTTCCCTTTCTCCACTGGCCTGGCAGCAAAGACGCTGGAAGCTCAAGCGGAGTTGTTCTCAACAGCCATTAGCCCTCTCCCTAAGGCGCGCTTCAGCTTACTAGCGCAGGAGCCCCGCACTGTACCCGTAGGGTCAGTGTCGGGAGGAATGCGCTTTGATGAAGTACAATGAACTTATGAGCCAAATCCTGACCATCTCCTGCAAGCTCAAGGTGTCCCCGTCGCAAGCCGCTAAATTGGACGCGACGATGGAGGCTTTTGGCCAAGCCTTGAACTGGGTCAACCAGAACACGCCGGAGAAGATCGTCAACGCGGTCAAACTGCAGTCCCTTTGCTACTACGAGATTCGCGCCCGATTCGGCTTGTCTAGCAACTTGGCCCAGCAGGTGTGCAGACGGGTGGCCGGCGCCCGCAAAGCGGCGAGACAGCGTAACCGTCCAGTCCAAGAGTTCAAGCGTGGGTTCGTTACCTACGACGCACGTATCTTTTCATTCCGCGAGAAAGACTGGACGGTGTCGCTGACCACGGTGGAAGGGAGAGAACGCTTTGAGCTAGCCATTGGTAACTACCAGCGTGGGATGCTGGCTGGCTCTAACCCCAAATCGGCCACCCTAGTCCAGCGGAAGGATGGCTCCTACTACATCCAGATTTGCGT